>JACREW010000266.1 GCA_016212685.1 Nitrospirota bacterium | reverse complement strand
TTTCCATTTTCTACGTTTACTAACTCATATTTCGCTACATCGTTAACAATCGAAATAAGGTTAACCTCTGTTTGGGTAGAAACGATAAGCGGCAATTGGCTTGACAAAGCGTTGAACATTTCTTGATAAGCTATTTTGGTAGCAGAAGATATATAGGATAGAGCAGTTGTTATATCTCCCGTCATTAGCGCCCCCTTCATCCCATCCCATTTTCCTTTAAGCAAGGCATCCAGTTGTGTCTTTGAAAGCACCGTTATTGCAATGGTATCCGAATAGCTATTCCCTTGATCATCTGTGACTGTAAGTGTTGGATAAAAGACGCCTTCTACTATATATGCATGGTTTATGTTTTCAAAGGTTGTTCCAGTGTAATCAATAATTCCATCTCCTTGAAAGTCTATCTGATAATTTGTAATGGAATGCGTTGTTTGCGTAGAGACTGAAAAAGACACCATCAGTGGTGCAATACCTGAGTCTATATTTGATATTAGCCTTATATAATTACCTGTCGTTACTGCATTGACTGTTATTGCCTTTGTTGCTTTGTTTCCATCTGTGTCAGTTGCAGTTACTGTTACTGTGTTTGTTCCCTCCTGCAAAAGGACATTGTTGGCTATGAACTCGTTGCCATACACAGTTGCTATGACTCCATTTACAGTTACTCCTGTCTCTTTGCCTGTAGGATTGGCTATCGTTCCCTTTGCCATTACATCAGGTCCGTATATTGTACTGCCGTCAGTTGGAGATATTATGGTTATCTGTATCGGGCTTATGGTTGTAAATGTATTGTCTCCTGACGATGAGGGAAATCCATAGCTGTTTTTCGATGTGACCCTGAAGTGGTATGTCGTGCCAGGGGTAAGGTTCGTTAATACAATGCTGTGGTTTGTGGTTAGTGTCAAATCTGTCACTGAGCTTCCATAGGCTTGTGTTATGCCGTATTCAACAATGCTGTCTGATGGCTGGTCTGTTGTCCATGTGATTGTTGCTGAGTTGTTAGTTATGTTGCTCACGGTTACATTATTTATTACAGGCAGGATGGGATTTAGGGCTGCATTGATGATTATTGTCTGTCCATGAGAGATTGCTCCTGTAAAGTTATATGGAGCATAACCACCCTTTGTTATGCTTCCATTAAAGACCCCTGATGAGATGCCATTTATTGTATATTTGCCTTCACTGTCCGTTAAAACACTTTGCGTGTTGTTTAAAGAATCGGTTATTGATACGCTTGCTGATGAAATTGGTAGTCCTGTTGATGAGTCTGTTACTGTGCCTGTGATGTTTCCCTTTGTTGTTAATGTAACGGTTATGCTGTGGGAGGCAGTTCTGCCGTATTGGTCTGTGGCTGTGGCGGTTATTGTGTTTTGCCCTTCGTTGAGTGGAATTGATGCAGAAAAGGTGTTATTACTCATATATGCCTGAATGCCATTAACTTTTACAATTGTTGCATTGCTGACATCCCCTGTGACGGTTATGGGCGATGCATTCAGTGTAGCACCGTTTATCGGTGATGTTATGTTTATTGTTGGTGGGTTTTCAGCAAGAATAGGAAGTTGTATAAGGGTTAGGCTGTCGGTTTTGTCGTCTGCCACTGCTGCTGTACTGGTGAAGCTGTTTACCGCTATTCCATGTGGAAGTTTGTTGAGGAGATAGCTGGCAATTATAGTGTTTGTGTTGAGGTCTATAAGAAGAAGCGTCCTGTCTTCGTCGCAGATTACTGCTGCGTGGTTGGTTAGTGAGTTGATGGCTATATCCACTGGATGTTTCCCGATAGTAATGGTGTTCGTCTGCCATGTCTGAAGGTCTATGGCTGTTACTGAGTTGTCTTTCTCGTTGGCTACTACTGCAATGCGGGTTTCGGGGTTTATATCTATAGCACGGGGTTTCTTGCCTACAGAGACTGTGCCTGTTATCTGATATGTGTTGAGGTCGATGACTGAAACATTATAGTCTTTTTCATTTACAATTAGTGCGAGATTGAGTGCTGGGTCTATAGCTGCATCTATGGGTTCCTGCCCTACTTTCACGGTAGCGGTAACTCTGTATGCCATCAGGTCAATAAATGATACGGTGTTATCCCTGTGGTTTGTAACTGCTGCTTTATGGTTTATTGAATCAACTGCTATTCCTTCGGGTGACTTTCCTACCGGCAGTGTTGCAATGACTTTTCGTGCAGTAAGGTCAAGGATAGAAACGGTGTTGTCGTTGTTGTTGCTTATAAGGGCAATACTGAGGCCCCTATCAATAGCGACCCCTCTTGGCATCTTGCCAACAGTGACTACTGAGATCACTGCCTGTGTGTTGAGGTCTGTTATGGAAACTGAACCGGACATCTCGTTGGCAACCACTGCCTGATTTGTGGCAGGGTTGATTGCTATGCCACGTGGGTTCGATTCAACAGGAATACCTATCGTATCAGTTTTTGAATATACAGAGCCCTTAAAGAATATAAAAAAAAGCAAAAGTATGGCTGCTATAAAAATCTTCTTGCTGTTATGCTTCATAAATAGTCCTCCTCTATCTTCCTTTTGCTATCAATACAAGCGTCAATATCACAAACACTCCTAATGCCATGCTTATGGCATAGTGCTGTAAATGTCCTGTCTGGAGTTTCCTTAACCTCTCTCCGAAATTCCTTATCGCGGCCGGAACTCCGTTGACTATGCCTTCTATGATCTTTCCGTCAGTTACTGCTACGAGTATATTTGTCGCCGTCCATTTTACCGGCCTTACGATGATAAGGTCGTACAGTTCGTCCACGTAGTATTTATTCCATAATGTGGTGTATATGCCTTTGAATTTAACCGCTAAGTTTTTAGGTATCTCGGGTTTAAGAGAATAGAATATCCATGATACGAATATGCCTCCTATTGCTGCCACTATGGATATTGCCATTACCATAAACTCCTCTTCATGCGCTGCTGTTACATGAGGATGTCCCAATACAGGCTCAAAAAAATGGGCTATGGCGTTGCTTCCTCCCAATGCCGCGGGTATGCCGACCCATCCCGCAGCTATCGCTCCTATGGCAAGTATTATTAACGGTATGGTCATTGCCTTGGGAGATTCATGGAGGTGATGCTCCTGTTCATGCGTGCCTTTGAATGTGCCGTGAAACGCCAGGAATATTATCCTGAAGCTGTAAAATGCGGTTAAGGCCGCTACTGCCGTTCCCATTGCCCATACTATTTTGCCTACTGTGCCGTGGTTATACGCGAGCCATAGAATTTCGTCTTTAGAGAAAAATCCCGCAAGCCCGGGAATTCCGGCTATGCTCAAGGATGCGATGAGGAAGGTTATATATGTGATTGGCATGTGTTTTCTAAGTCCGCCCATTTTCTGAATATCCAGTTCTCCTGCCATTGCGTGCATGACGCTTCCTGCTCCAAGGAATAAGAGCGCTTTAAAGTATGCGTGGGTGTAAAGATGAAAGATGCCTGCTCCGAATGCGCCCACTCCGCAGGCTAAGAACATGTATCCAAGCTGGCTGACTGTGGAGTATGCGACTATTCTTTTTATGTCGTTCTGGACAAGGGCTATGGTTGCGGCAAAGAGGCTGGTTATCGCTCCTGTCAATGCTACTACGTTCATTGCGGTTTCGGACATGCTGAACAGGGGATTGAAACGCGCTACCATGAATACGCCTGCGGTGACCATTGTCGCTGCGTGTATCAATGCGCTGACAGGCGTGGGACCTTCCATGGCGTCAGGCAGCCATACATGAAGCGGTATCTGCGCCGACTTTCCTATTGCTCCGCAGAATAAAAGTAATGCTATGAGTGTGATGAGGTCTACGTTGTATCCGAGAATGCTGATCGTCTGTCCCTGTAATGTGCCTATTTTGCCGAATATGTCGGTGTAGTGAAGGCTTCCGAGCATCAGGAATATCATTATCACTCCCAACCCGAATCCGAAGTCTCCGAATCTGTTGACTATGAATGCCTTCTTCCCTGCGTCGGCTGCGGACTTCTTTTCATACCAGAATCCTATGAGGAAATATGAGCATAATCCGACTGCTTCCCATCCGAAGTAGAGCTGCAGAAGGTTGTTTCCCATTACCAGCATGAGCATGGAGAATGTAAATAAGCTCAGATATGCAAAAAATCTGTAATACCCGCCGTCTCCGTGCATGTAGCCCACCGAATAGATATGAACGAGAAGGCTCACGCTCGTTACGACTATGAGCATTATGGCTGTAAGCTGGTCTATTAAAAAACCTACGGTTACTTTGAAGTTCCCGGACACTATCCAGTTGTATACATCATAGTTAATTGTCTTTCCGTTTAATACTTCTATGAATGTGCTTACGGCTATGGCAAATGAGCCGAAGACTGCAAGTATCGATATCCAGTGCGCCTTTTCTTTTATGATCCACTTTCCGAAGATGATGTTGATCGCAAAGGCCGTGAGCGGCAACAAAGGTATTAATAGATATTTGTCCATTCTCTACTCCGTAAAAATTTGAAATTTGAAATTTGAAATTTGAAATTCTGTATCATCCCTTCATCTCTGTAATTTCGTCCGTATGCACTGCCGCCTTGTTCTTGAACAATGCCACCAGTATCGCCAGCCCTATAGCCGCTTCTGCCGCCGCTACAGTGATAATGAAAAACACGAGTATCTGCCCCCTTAAGTCCTGAAGATAGTGGCTGAAGGCTACGAGGCTGATGTTCACTGAATTAAGCATGAGCTCTATGGACATGAGCATTATGATTATGTTTCTCCTTATCATAAATCCTGCCATGCCTATGATGAATATTACGGCGCTCAGTCCTATATACCACTGTAAAGGCACCATTGCTCCTCCATTAACCTGAAAAATATAATTGAACTCTGAACATATGCAGGCATAGGCGGATAAAAGGCTTTACTGTCTGCACGTTCATAAAACATATCCATTAAATTATAATCTACTACTAAGCCTATAAAATTATGCAGACGAATATAATCTGCAATATAATGCAGTCTACGCTTAGTAAAGACTTTTAGCCGTTTGTGCCTGTATAAATGCATTATTTGGTTTAACCTCTCTTTTTTGCCAGTACTATCGCCCCTACTATTGCTATCAATAATATCAATGACGCTATTTCAAAAGGGAACAGGTATTCCGTATACAATACTTTCCCGATGGCCTTTGTGTGCGTTTCGGCTTTAATCGCTTCGATTGTGTGTTGTCCCTGAGGGCCTGCCGTAATTTTGCTTATGGAAAAAAATATAAGCATGAGTATCGATATTGCCAACGCAACTCCTATGGGCCATTCCCCTATGAATCTCTCCGCGGTTATCTCTTCTTTGAGGTTGAGCATCATTATAACGAACAGAAACAATACGAGTATCGCCCCGGCGTAAAGTATGATCTGAACCGCCGCTATGAATTCGGCGTTCAAAAACAGATACAGCCCCGCTATATGGAAAAACAAGACAAGCATCCATAATACGCTGTGCACGGGATTCCTTCTGGTTATTACTACCAGAGATAAGGAAATCATGACAATCGCAAAATAGCCGAAAAAAAGTTTGGGCAGCATTCTATTTTATCCTCCCGCCTCCGAATACAGGCTGATTCTTCGGCGTTGCAAAATCCTCGCTCTTGGGCCTCCAGAATTTCTCGAAATATTCATCGCCTTTTTTGCCTGCCATGAACTTATCCCAGTTAGCGAGGAGTTTTTCCTTTGTCATATAAAAGGCGTCTCTCGAATAATCGGAGTATTCGTAATGATCCGTAAGGACAACCGCGCCGAAAGGACATGCCTCGACGCAAAAGGCGCAATAAACGCACCTCAAGACCTCTATCTCATATCTGTCCACGATCTTCTCATGATTCGGCCCTTCGCTGGTGTAGACCTTAATGCATTGAGACGGGCAGACCGCCGAACACAGGCCGCATCCCACGCACTTTGCAGTGCCGTCCTCTTTTCTCGGAAGGGCATGCAGACCCCTGAAACCCGGAAACGGCGGTCTCTTTTCCTCGGGATACTGCCTCGTTACCGCATGCGTAAACATCATCTTCAGGGTCAGCGCCATGCCCTTGAGTATTTCTATCAGAAAAATCTTCTTCGCTATGTCCTTGACTGTCATCTTTTCGACTCCTTAACTCTTCAACTCTTAACTCATATACTTCACTATCGATGTTACTACTATATTAGCCAGCGCGAGCGGTATCAACACCTTCCAGCCCAATGCCATAAGCTGGTCGTATCTGTATCTCGGCACCGTCGCCCTCACCCAATAGTATAAAAATATATGGAAATAGACCTTGCCTAAAAACCACACGATCCCTGGAACAACCTTCAATGCCGGTATTGAATCGGCAATTACAGGAGGTATTGTCCAGCCGCCCCAGAAACATAACACGGCTATGCTGGACATTATTATCATGCCTACATATTCAGCGGCATAATACCATGCGAACCGTATTCCGCTGTATTCTACAAAATATCCGGCAACCAGTTCGCTCTCGGCCTCGGGCAGATCGAAGGGCGTCCTGTTGGTTTCGGCAAAGGCTGCCACCATGAATACAAAGTATGCCAAAAACTGCGGTATCAAAAACATTCCGTGCCAATATTGCTGCTGCGCTTTAACTATATCGCTGAGGTTCAGCGAACCGGCCATGAGCATCACTCCTACAAGGCTGAGGCCCATTGCGACTTCGTAGCTTATGACCTGCGCCGATGATCTCAGTCCTCCCAAAAACGAGTATTTGGAGTTCGATGCCCATCCAGCCATAACTACGCCGTATGCCGCCAATGACGACATGGCAAATAGATAAAGCAGCCCGATGTTTATGTCTGCTATGACAAAACCTTCGAAAAACGGGACTACCGCAAGAGAGCTGAGTGTAGCAAATATGGGTATCACAGGCGCTATCTTGAATACGGGTTTATCGGCTTCGGACGGAATGATGTCCTCTTTGAAAAAAAGCTTCAGCATGTCGGCTATAGGCTGCAATATGCCGTGAGGCCCTACCCTCATGGGGCCGAGCCTTATCTGCATGTGGCCTATGACCTTCCTTTCGAAATAGGTGGCATACGTCACATGCAGCATTGTAACTCCGACAACCACTGCTATCTTCACGAAGATTATCGCAATGTTAAAGAGATATCCGTAAGTTCCCGACAATGCCGAATCGAGGATATTCAAACCGCCGCCTCCTCTGCCGCGCGCTTTATCTTTTCTATCGCAACGCCTGTTGCATCCGCCACCGGCGCTTTAATCGCGGAATTAATTTTCCAGCTCATAATCGTATATGCCCCCTTATCGCCGAAGTTGTCCGGCACCCTGATGCTGCTTTCCGGCACATCGGGATCTACCTGCACCGATAATTTTAGGCTGCCCGTGCCGGTAGTAATATCAGCAAGGTCGCCTCCGGCTAAAGAGAGCTTGTCCGCAAGGGCTTTGCCTATATTTACATACGGCTCCGGAGCTATGCTGCTCAAGGCCGCGGAATTCCTGCTTAAATTTTCGAAATGGAAAAGAGGCTTATCGATGCCGATATAAATCCTGTCCTTTTCAGGCCTCTTAAGCAGCGAATCCTTATCGGGCATCTCTATGCCTTCAAGGCTCATGCCGTGCCGTAAAGGCTCGCCCTTATAAGGCCACAGGCATTCACCGCCAGCCATGTCTTCATAAGTTATGTCTTTATGCAGCGGCGACACCTTTGCGATTTCCGCCATTATATCCCCTGAGCTTTTGTAATCCATATCAAAACCCAAGAGCTTGCCGATCTCGGCAACCGCCCGCCAATCCTCCATGCCTTTTCCCTCGACGGCCTTCCTTACAAGCTGCATCTTCCTTTCGAGATTCGTATAAGAGCCTTCCTTCTCCGCCCATGAAAGGGAGGGGATCACGACATCCGCAAGCCCGGCAGTTTCCGTCATAAATATATCGTGAACAACAAGAAAATCGAGCTTTGACAACGCGGCCTTTACATAAGCGCTGTCGGGCATGTTATAAACCAAATCCTCGCCCATAACATAAAGCGCCTTTATCTTTTTGGCATGCGCGGCTTCGATCATCTCCATAATACCCATGCCGGGACTCGAAGGAATATCAACGCCGAAGAACTCCTCGTATCTTCTCCTGAAACTCTCGACAGCCAAATGCCTTCCACCCGGAAGCATATCCGGCAGACATCCCATATCCACGAGCCCTTGCTCATTGGGAAGCTCAGAGAGCAGATAGATCCTGCTGTTCAGCAGCGATATAAGCGCCGCAAGAAGGAGCAGGTTGGTCTGTCCTTCCGGCTTCTGGAGGATATCCCTTCCGATGACTATAGAAGGATTGGTCATATGCGAAAGCGCATCGACCGCGCTGCGGATATCTTCCGAAGGTATGCCGCATGCATCCTCCGCTTCGTGCAGGGATACGGAGGGAATATCCTTTATTACCCTCTCAAAAGGGCCTTTCCCGGAAATGCCCTTAACGTTCCTCAACTCCGTAACCAGCGCAGATAGAAGCGCCGTTTCGGTAAACGGTCTCGGAATCAGCCTGCTCGTTGCAAACATCCTGAGACCCGGCATATAGCCTGCCGCCACCACCGGCACTCCCTTGTGGGATGCGGCCCTTATCTGCAAACCCAGCACAGGATTTACAGCCGTAGGGTCGTCGCCTACCACAAAAACGCCGTCGGAATTCGATATGCCGCGCATCGGGTTTGCCGTTACGCCCTGACCGAATATACCCTCAAAGAATCTCTGCGCCTGCGCATAGCCGAAACTTGCAACGGAATCTATATTATTGCTGCCTAAAACCGCCCTCATAAACTTCTGGAACACATAGCCGTCCTCATTAGTGCATCTGCCCGATGCAATGCCGGCAATCGAGCCTCCGCCGTTTTCGTCCTTGATCTTTTTCAGCCTGTCCGCTATGTAGATGAATGCCTCGCTCCACGAGGCGCGCTGGAATTTTCCGTCTCTTTTTATCATCGGGGAATCGAGCCTTCCGGAACTGCCTACGTAATCATAACCGAATCTACCCCGGTTGCACAGGAGACCCTTATTCGAGCCCGCGCTCTCCCCCGGAACGGCCCTCACAATGGAATTGCCCCTTGCCTGCAAAACCATCGAGCACCCCACGCCGCAGAAGGAACATACGGTATCTATTTCTTTCTCTATGAGCCACGGCCTGTAGGCATGACGATGCATTCTCGACATAATCGCGCCCACAGGGCAGACGGTCAGGCAGTTGCCGCAGTATTCGCAGTCGTATCTCCCGCCGGAAAACGGCTCTACAAAAGTCTTGCTCGATCTGTTCACCATGGATATGGCGCACGCGCCCTGCACCTTGCTGCACATCCTTACGCAGCGGGTGCAGGATATGCACCTCTCCATATTCCTGACAATTATAGGGTCGTCAAAACTTTCGGGATGTCTCCTCTTCCCCTCCGCAAACCGGCCTGTCGTAGGCCCGTATTTCGCCACCACGTCCTGAAGTTCGCACTCGCCGGCTTTATCGCAATACGGGCAATCGAGGGCGTGGTTTATGAGCAGGAATTCGAGCATCGCCTTCCGCGCCTCTACTACCCTCTCGGTTTCGGTCCAGACAACCATTCCGTCGGTTACATACTGGGTGCATGATGTCTGGAGCCTCGGCATCTTCTCGATCTCGACGAGGCAGAGCCTGCATCCTCCGTAAGCCTCGAGCATTTCATAATGGCACAGGGTCGGAATTTCTATCCCCGCCATTCCGGCTGCCTTGAGGATCGTTACCGGCTTTTCGAGATTTATCTTTTTCCTGTTTATGGTTACCGTAATCATCGCCTAATGTATCTTCTCCTCAAATTCACTCCTGAAGTGTTTTGCAAAATTCTGCACTACCATCGCCGCTCCGTCCCCGAGGGGGCAGAACGTCTTGCCGGTAATATTATTGGAAACCTCGATGAGCAGGTCTATATCTCCTGCCCTGCCGGAGCCGTTGCTTATCCTTTCTAAAATGGCCCGCATCCATCCTACGCCTTCCCTGCACGGCGTGCACTTGCCGCATGATTCGTGCTCGAAAAATTTAATCGCCCTGTAACAGACCTTCACAAGGTCTACGGTTTCGTCAAAGACCATAACGGCCCCCGAACCTAACATGCTCCCGCGCTTCGGCATATTGACAAAGTCCATAGGACAGTCTATAGCGTCAGCAGGAAGTATCGGCGTGGAAATACCTCCGGGAATAACCGCCTTTAGCTTCTTATCGCCGAGTATCCCCCCGCAATGATTGTAAATTATTTCACGCAATGTCGTGCCCATCGGGAGTTCGTATACGCCCGGCCGCTTTACATGCCCGCTTACCGAGTAAAGCTTAGGTCCGGGGCAGTCGGGACTTCCGATCTCGGCGTATGCATCAGCGCCGATCTCTATAATATAAGGAATGTTTGCGAGCGTCTCCACGTTGTTGATTATAGTAGGCTTCGAGAGAAACCCCTCATTGACAGGGAACGGAGGTTTAATCCTCGGCTGCCCGCGCTTGCCTTCAAGGGATTCTATAAGAGCCGTCTCCTCGCCGCATATGTAAGCTCCGGCGCCCTGATGCACATGAAGATGGAATCTTATGCCCTTGCCGTGCACATCCTCTCCAAGATAGCCTTTATCATGTGCCTGCTTTATTGCATCTTCCAGTATATCCTTTGCCTTTGGGTATTCTCCCCTCAAATAGATATATCCGTACTCTGCCTGCAAGGCATACCCGGAAATAATCATTCCCTCTATTAAAAGATGCGGGTTTTTTTCGAGAATTGGTCTGTCCTTGAATGTGCCGGGCTCTCCTTCATCCGCATTGCACAGGATAAACTTCGGTTTTTTGGAGTCTGCTGCAGCAAATGCCCATTTCATTCCTGTAGGGAATCCTGCGCCGCCCCTTCCCCTCAATCCCGACCTTTTGACCTCATCGATAATATCGGATGGCTTCAACTCCAGCGCCTTTGAAAGGGCTTTATAGCCGCCGGTCTTTATGTACCCGGCTATGTCGGCAGAATTTGGATTTTCTATGTTTTTTAAAAGTACTTTTCCCATAACTGTTTTATTAACTGCTCTTCCACCCTCCCCCTCGCCCCCTCCCATAAAGGGAGGGGGTTAATTTAGTTCCCCCTCCCCTTGAGGGAGGGGGGTGGGGGAGGGGTAACATTCATTCTCCTATGCAGCTTATTTATATTTCGCTAATATCTCCTCTATATACTTTTCTGTCAGGTTATCATGAAAATCGGTATCCACGAGCATTGCAGGCGCTGTGCCGCACGCGCCAATGCATTCCATTATAATTAGAGAAAACCTGCCGTCGTCAGTGGTGCCGTTCGGTTCGAGGCCGTATCTGGATTTCAAAATATCCACAAGCCTCTCTGCATCCATAATCATACATGCCACATTGGTGCAGAGTTGGATAAGATGCCTGCCCATGGGCTTATGTCTGAACATGGAATAAAAGGTAGAAACGCCTTTTACCTCCGCCTTCGGCACATTCAGAATTTCTCCGACTTCTTTCAGCGCCTCCGGGCTCAACCACCCATGCTCCCTCTGAACGACATAAAGGGCCGGCAGAAGAGAAGACTGCACATCATGATATTTATTCCTTATCAGACCGATTTCTTTTACGGCATTTTCGCTCAACATAACCCTTTATCTGTCGCACTCTCCTAAAACTATATCTATAGTTCCTATATTTGCGATCACATCAGGCAAGATGGCCCCCTCGCACAGCCTCGGCAGAACCGATACATGCACGAATGACGGCGCCCTCAGTCTCAGTCTGTACGGCCTTCCGCTGCCGTCGCTTATAATGTAAAATCCCAACTCGCCTTTAGGAACTTCCGTTGCCACATATATCTCGCCCTCCGGAGCGGCTATAGGCCCCTTTGTTATCAGGACAAACTGATGTATCAATGATTCCATATCCGAAAGGACTTTGTCTTTGGGAGGAAGCGTGAACTTCGGGGCATCCGGCGCCATAACCGGCCCAGCCGGGAGTTTTTCAATACATTGCCTGATAATCTTATTGGATTGTCTGAGTTCCTCCATCCTGCATTTATATCTATCGTATACATCGCCGTTCTTTCCTACCGGCACATCGAATTCCACTTTGTCATATGCATCGTAAGGCGCGTATTTTCTTACGTCATAAGGCACTCCCGAACCCCTCAGCGTAGGCCCGGTCAATCCCCAGTTTATGGCCTCTTCCGCGCTTATCACTCCTATGCCCTTTGTCCTCTGCAGCCATATCCTGTTCTGGTCTATAAGGGTTTCGTACTGTTCTTCTATTATCTTCGGAAACCCTTCGGTGAAGTCGTATAGTTTATCGAGGAATTCCTGGCTCACATCGTTCCTTACGCCGCCTATCCTCGGATAGCTGACGGTCAGCCTTGCCCCGCATGTCATCTCAAACAGGTCAAGAAGCAGTTCCCTGTCCCTGAATGAGTACAGGAAAAGGGTCATTGCGCCTATATCCAAGGCATGGGTTGCGACTCCTATGATATGGCTGCTTATCCTCGTCATCTCGGACATTATCGTTCTTATGTATTTGGCTCTCTCAGGGGCCTCTATGCCGAAAAGCCTCTCAACGGCAACGCAGTATCCGACGTCGTTTGACATGCTGGATATGTAGTCGAGCCTGTCCATTAAGGGCAGCGCGGATATGTATGTCCTGTTTTCGGCGAGTTTCTCGGTGCCCCTGTGCAGGTAGCCGACATGGGGCGTGCATTTGATTACGGTTTCGCCGTCCAGATCCAAAACCAGCCGCAATACTCCGTGGGTGGCCGGATGCTGGGGCCCCATGCTGATGGTGAGTTCTTTTGTTTTAAGTTCCGTGGCTGCCGTAGTCATCTCTTTCATCATCTATCAGGCTTCGTACTGTTTGTTTCTTTTCGCTGTTTCAAGAACTTCTTTGTATCCCTTCCATTCCATCTCTCCGAGGTCTGCTTTCAATGGATAATCCTTTCTCAGAGGATGCCCTTCCCAGTCTTCGGGAAGGAGTATTCTTCTCAGGTCGGGATGTCCGTTGAATGCTATTCCGAAAAGGTCGTAGCATTCTCTTTCGTGCCAGTTTGCTCCGGCCCATATGTCGGTTACGCTGTCTATCGCACAATCGTCTTCAGGAACTTCGGCCTTTATCCTTATGATGTGCCTGTGTCTTATGGAGTATAAATGATAAACTACTTCGAATCTCGGCTCTTTCCTGCCTAAATAGTCCACGCCGCAGAGGTCTTCGATATAATCAAAATAAAGCTCCGGCGCGTCGTGCAGATACTTCATTATTTCTTTTATGCGGTCTTTTTTTACGATTACCGAGACTTGTCCACGGAATTCTTTTATCTCTTTCACTTCCGCCGGATACCGGTCTCTTATTATTTCCGCTATTTCTTTAGGTTCCATGCTTCTATCTCCACATGCTCCATTTGAAATGCTCTTTCCTTATCTTGTCCTGCAGCTTTAGCAGCCCTTCCATCAATGCTTCGGGCATCGGGGGGCATCCGGGTATGTATACGTCCACCGGCAGAAAGGTATCTACTCCCTGAACCACGCTGTATGTGTTGTATATATTGCCGGAACTGGCGCAGCTTCCCATCGAAATGACATACCTCGGCTCGGGCATCTGGTCATAGACTCTCCGCACTATGGGCGCCATCTTCTTTGTAACGGTGCCGGCTATGATTACGAAGTCGGCCTGTCTCGGCGAGCCCCTGAATATGACTCCCAGTCTGTCTAAGTCATAGTGTGACGATCCCGTCGTCATCATTTCTATGGCGCATCAGGCCAGGCCGAAGGTCACGGGCCATAATGAAGACAGCCTCGACCAGTTAACTATCTTGTCAAAGCTGGCTATGATGGTGTTGGCTCCGGGGATTACTTTCAATCCTTCTTCGACTTCTACCACTGCGGTTGTGCCGTCTATTACCATGTTCCCTCACCTCCTCTTCCGTAATTTCAAATTTGAAATTTGAAATCTCAAATTCACGGCGTCAGTCCCATTTGAATGCTTCTTTTTTCCACGCGTATATATAGCCTGCTACCAATATGGCTATGAAGAGCATCATTTCAACCAAGGCATAAAGCCCTATTTTGTCATACACTACTGCCCACGGATAAAGAAATACTGCTTCGACGTCGAATATCACAAAGAGCATGGCTATGATATAGTATTTGACGCTGAAACGCTCCCTCGGCTCTCCTACGGGCGGGTTGCCGGATTCGTAAGGCATGAGCTTTTCTTTATACGGCCGCCTGAGCCTGAATAGGCCTCCGAATATTAATGCGCCGGCTCCTATGGCGGAGGCTACCAGCATAAGCAAGAGTACGGGCAGGTATTCCGTAGGTATGTAATTGCCGGGAGTCATATGGCTCATTTGAGGGTTCATCGCTACCTCTAAGTGTATATTTTTTAATACACAAACGCACTATTTAACTTCAAGTTATAAAAGCCTGTCAAGTAAAAAGTATTAGAATAAAGGTATCAGATTTTATAATTCATACACATAGAAATGTCAAATTAAAAATATTAAATAATTCATAAAGATTTTTCTTATTTTCCCAAGTCTTGTTCCTAAACATTATACCAGAATAAAATCTCGAAAAGGATAATAATTTTCCGAATTACAAAGATAGCTTTTCAATAATCTTGTCGACCTTAATCCTGTTAAACTCAAAACCAAGGTCTTTCTCGCTCAGCCCCATTGCAAGTCCAATAACTTGAGTAAAATAAAGCACCGGTAGATTGAATTCCTTTCCGAGTTTCTTTCCAGCCAATCTCTGATTGTTTTCATAAGCAATACAACATGAAGGGCAGGCAACCACCATTGTATCCACTCCTCTACTCGATAAACATTCAAGCTTCTCAGCAGCAAGCCTGAAGCTTATATCCTCGGCAGTCCCCATTATGGTCAGGCCGCAGCAGAGGTTTTTATTTGGATAGTTAATGGTTTTTGCACCGGTAATATTTATAAGGTCATCAACAGTGGATGGATTTAAGGGGTCATCAAAATGACCATGAGCATGGGTTGGTTTCGTATAGTGGCATCCGTAATGAACCCCAAACTCCAAAGACGCTAACGGAGTTACAATTTTATCTCTTATACGATCCGGTCTATAATCCTCATATAAAAACCTTGCAAAATGCTTCACCTTGGCCCTGCCAGTGTATTCTTTTACTCCAAGTACTCTTAACTTTTCATTAACTTTATCCCTCAATTTTTCGTCTTCAAGATATTCCTTTGCCTCTGAAAGGATTGCCATGCATCCAGTACAGATGCCGATGATATCCATACCCTTTTGTTCTGCTATGGCGAGATTACGGGCAGCCATAAGAAGAGCGGCAAAAGAGTCCATAGATTTTACCGGGAATCCGCAACAGCCGAATTCAGGAATATCAACCAATTCTATGCCGAGGATTTTGGCAAGATTTCTCGTGGAAATCTCATATTTTAATGCCTTAACAGGCGTTGCGCAGCCGAGATAAAAGGCATATCTCATAAAATCTATTTCTCCTTCTCCACCATTTCAAAAATCCTAACTACAACAGAAGGTTCCTCTTGAATTGCAGCAAGTCCGGATTTCTCCCTTTTCTTGTTG
>JACREW010000271.1 GCA_016212685.1 Nitrospirota bacterium | reverse complement strand
TAGAAGTGCATATACTCGGACAAAACTACGTTATAAAAGGCGATGCGCCCTCGGAGTATATCAAACATCTTGCGGATTTCGTGGATGCGCAACTCAAAGAGGTTTACGGCAACTCTCCGGATATAACGCCCCTTAAGGCCGCAATCCTTGCCGCCCTGAACATTGCGGATGAGCTGCACAAAGTCAAAAACGATTATAAGTCGGTATCTCAAAGCATAAAGAACATCGAGAACAAGGCGGAAAGTATAATCAGGCTTTTTGAGTAATATCCGGTTCGACGTATCTTTTATCTACCTTTAAACAACGGCCTCCGGAATTTTTGGCGTATTTTTTCATTTCGGACGCCGCCTCAGCCATTTCCCCGTAGTGTGAAAACTTTTTAAACTTATTCTGGGCTATGCCTATGGAAATGCCTATAAGAGGAAACGTACGTTTATTCCCTTCCCTGTCGACGGATTCTATGCAGCCCTTTGCACGGTCTTCCGGGTCGTAGAACGTGAGTATTATACTGTTGAAATTATCGATAATTGCGACAGCCGTTTCTTCCATGTTCTCCGGATCCGTGATAAATACAAAATCATCCCCGCCTATGTGCCCCACAAAACTGCCGTAAGGCTGTTTGCCTTTGACCGTGTTCAGCATAAGCCTCCCGAGCATCTTCAGCACTTCATCCCCGCGGCTGAAACCGTATCGGTCGTTATACGGTTTAAAATAATCGAGGTCGGCATACGCGAGGGCAAACACCTCTCCCGCATCGAGCCTCCTTTGTATCTGCTTGTTTATGGATATATTGCCGGGAAGCCGTGTCAGGGGATTCACCTCGACAATCCTCTCCGCGCGGTGCACGCACAAGCTGACCTTGACGGTCAACTCCGTTTCAAGGAATGATCTTTTTACATAATCGTCTATAAGCAGGGAATCCCAGTCAGAAACCATAAAATTATCGGCAAAGACGGCTAAAACAGGAAGGTGACCGAATATCGGGTCTTCCTTTATTTCGTTAAGGATATTAACGGTCATGGGATCGTCCATAACAATATCTATAATCATGAGGTCCGGGATAGAGTTGTAAATATAATCGAGAGAAGACTGCATGCTGAAAAAATTGACCAAATTGTAAGAATCCTTGAGAAATCTGTCTACTATATTCGTCAGAAGAGGGTCTTTCGTAATTACTACGATAGTCTTCAAACTAAGCCTCGGGAAGGAGAAAATCTTCTGCGCTGGATAAGGAATCCTCCAGTTCGCTCAATATTTCCTTTAAATTATCTTCCGAAAGACCGAGGGCCTGCCATGCCGCGCTATTGATCGCCGGCACAAAATTATCGCCCGCAAAACCGAAACCCTTAGCCCTTACAATAATATCGGACAGGTGTACTATCGCCGTTTGAACAGGGACGCTATTAGAAAGGTGCGGTTTATGATGATATTCTATGACCTCCACCAGATTCCTGGGGAAATTCCACTTCTGGGCGATCCATGCCCCTGCTTCGGCGTGGCTTATAGCGAAATGATTTCTTTCAGCTTCCAATATAAAAATGCCTTTATTTTCCGCTTCGGCTATTATTTTCTTATACTCGTCGGGAAATTTCAAACCCAATACGACCTTTCCTATGTCGTGAAGCAGGGCAGCCACCGAAACCTCCTCCGGCTCTTTAAGTCCTTTTTTCTGGGCAATTATTCTTGCTGTAATGGCGCAGCCGAGTGAGTGCTCCCAAAGTCCGATCATTGTCTTTTGCATGGCATCGAATACCGAAACTCCCAAAAGCATCCCTTTTACGACATTCAAACCCAAAAGTATAAGGGCCTGGCTGACGGATGATATCCTCCCCGGAAATCCGTATATGGGAGAGTTCACGAGTTTGAGCACCCTCGATGTGAGAACCGGGTCGTTCGATATGAAGCCTCCCACTTCGTTAAGGGAGACCTTCGGATTTTCGATAACAGCTAATAACTTCCTCAATACACTCGGTATCGTAGGGAGCGTATCTATCTTCTCGATCTGGCTGCGCAGCGTCTGTACATCCATTTACTTATATAACCCCTCTATATGCTCTTTGAGAAGTTTCTTTAAAAATCCCATATTCGGCTCGTTTTCGGTCTTTTTAAACCGCGCATCCAGCTCTGAAAGCATCTCTTCCAGAGATTTTTGAGGAGCTGCCGCACCTTCGATAGAGACGCTGCCCACATTCATGTTCTCAAGCCTTTCTATAAGGGCATTGGTAAGCTCCGTCCCTTCTCCCAACAGAATCATGCCGGCGTCGTTAGTCACCGGTTTTGAAAGCTTCATGCCCGGCTTAAGACTATTTACTGGAATCTTCGGCAAATCTTTACCTCCTTATCCGTATTCGAAAGATATTATACCATAATGAATGCATGTAAGCCGTTATAAAAAAAGATTTACAACTCCATAAGAAGGATCTCATCTTTATGATACAAAGACTCCTCCATTTCCTCCAGTATCTCCTTTATGTCCGTTTCCGTAAGATTGAGGATCTCCCAGACCGAGGGACTTACAGCCGGCACGAGTTTATCCCCCGCAAAACCGATCCCCTTTGCCCTTACAAGGATATCGGACAGGTGTACTATCGCCGTCATAACAGGGGCATTCTTGGAGAGCTGGGGCTTGTGGTGGTATTCGATAGCCTCTATCAGGCTTCGCGGGAATTTCCATTTCTCCATAAGCCACGCTCCAACAGAGGCGTGGGTTACATCTAAGTGGTTCTTTTCGGAATCGAATATAAAATTATTTTTTTTCTCAGCGTCATCGATAATCGTCTTATATTTATCCGGAAATTTCAAACCCAGTACGACCTTCCCTATATCGTGAAGAAGGGCGGCAACAGAAACCTCCTCGTAGTAGTCTAACCCCCTCTTCTTGGATATTATCCTTGAGGTAATCGCGCATCCCACAGAGTGCTCCCACAGTCCGGCCATTATATTTTTCATAGCCTCGAATACGGAAACGCCCAAAAGCACTCCCCGCGCAACATCCAGTCCTAAAAGGATCAGCGCCTGGCTTACCGTGGATATCCGGCCCGGAAAACCGTAAATGGGGGAATTGACGACCTTAAGTATCCTCGTTGTAAGCGAAGGATCCTTTAATATAAAATTGCCTATCTCGCTGAGGGATGTATTAGGATCCTCTATGACTTCAAGAAGTCTTTTCAGGACAGGCGGTATTGTCGGGAGACTGTCTATATTTTCGATCCTGCTGCGTAACGTCCATGCGTCCATAGTTATCATTATATCATATCCTTGCAGAAGGACAAACAATCTGATATGCTAAAAAAAAGAGCGCAGGAGGCTTCTATATGAATGAAGAAACAAAAGAATCACTAAAGACCATGTATGAAATGGCGGACAATGCCGAAGAGTGTATTTCTTTTTTACAGACAGCTCTTATCTATAATTCATCAAAACCTCTGAAGGACTGCGGCGCAAAGGTAAGGGACATCAAAAAGGCCGAAGCCGTGATTACAAAAAAGATAACGGAACTGTCCCGCGACAATCCTGATTTGAAACAGTATATTTCGATCCCGGTGCACCTCTTGAGAATAGGAGAAAATATCGAAAAGCTCTCCGAACTGATGGACAAAAAGATTAAAGACAACATCCTCTTCAGCGATAGAGCGGTTACGGAAATTACATTTCTTTTACAGAGACTCGACGATGTGCTGAGGCC
>JACREW010000270.1 GCA_016212685.1 Nitrospirota bacterium | reverse complement strand
ACATTATTACAGATTTTGTCGGTTGCGGCTTTCGAGAAGATGCCCTTGCAGCAAGCATTTGCGAGGGCGGATTACAGTATGAACACTGAACCGAATTGTAACCAATTGGATCTATTCGGTTCTTAACCGGACACTACTGGAGTCTAAATATTGCTATTGAATAAGCAAAATGTGTCATTCCCGTGAAAACGGGAATCCAGTCTTTTCAAGTAGTTGCTTGCATTCGGGATACCCGCCTTCGCGGGTATGACAACATTATAGTTCAGTTTCTTTCTCATTGGAGGCTCTTGCAAAAGTATGTTTCCCATCCCTTGATGGGAGGGGATTAAGGGGAGGGTGAGATAGAACTCATTGGTAATTCTTATTTTCCCCCTCACCCTAACCCTCTCCCACAAGGGGAGAGGGAATTTTTGAAACTTTTGCAAGAGGCTCATTAGTAATATCTTTTCAACTTTTTTACGAAAGACCCATATTTTTGTGGACATTTAGGGCTGTTTATGGTCTATTTGTAGTATGATCGGCGTTAATCTCTTATCAATCCGTGATGCGACGGCATCTATATTGCCGTATGTCCATAAGACGCCGCTGATTTATTCCAACTCCTTCAGCAAAATGTTCGATGCCGAAGTATATATAAAGGCGGAGAACCTCCCAAAGACCGGCTCTTTTAAAGTAAGGGGCGCATTTAATAAGCTAAGGAAGCTGAGGGAAGGCAAGGTCATTGCCGCGTCTATGGGCAATCACGCTCAGGGAGTCGCCTTTGCCGCGATGAGCCTCGGCCTGAAAGCCTCTATTGTAATGCCTTCAACGGCATCTATCGTTAAGCAGGAGGCGACAAAGGGATACGGCGCGGAGGTTATACTTCACGGCGAGAGTTTCAGCGACGCCCTGAACTACGCGATAGCGCAGAAGGGCTATGAATTCATCCATGCCTTTGACGACGAGGACATAATAGCCGGGCAGGGGACTATAGGAATAGAGATTGCCGAAGAGCTTAAAGATGTCGATGTAGTTATTGTGCCTGTGGGAGGAGGAGGGTTAATCGCAGGCATTTCCGTTGCGATTAAAAATCTTTCTCCAAAGACGCAAGTTATAGGCGTCCAGACAATATCCGCTACGTCCGCTTATGATTCATTTCATTCCAAAAAATTGGTGGAGAGCATTCCGCAGCCGACACTCGCGGACGGCATAGCCGTAGGGAAGGTCGGAATAAAAACCCTTGAGATTATCGATAAGCATGTGGACGATATTGTAAAGGTGAGCGAGGAATCCATTGCAATGTCCGTGCTTTTGTTCCTTGAGAGGAAGAAACTGGTCGTCGAAGGCGCGGGCGCAGTTCCTTTGGCGGCATTGCTTGAGCAGAAGGATCGGTTTAAGGGAAAGAAAATTGTTCTCGTTATAAGCGGCGGGAATATCGATTTCACGCTTATCGACAGGATAATACATAAGGGACTTGTTTCGAGCGGCAGGATAGGGGTGTTTAAGGTGATAGTCGATGATGTGCCGGGAGGCTTAAATAAACTGACAGGGATTATCGCAGCACAGCGCGGGAATATTCTCAATATAGTCCACGACAGGCTTGCGCAGGATGTGCCTGTCGGAAAGACGATGGTGATATTTACCGTAGAGACAAAGGGACGAGGGCATTTTGAAGAGATAATATCCGCGATAAAAGAGGCTGGTTTTTCAATACGTTAAAAATCCTCTTGACAACATCATGTCATTATAATATTATATTGATATGGCACAGCCGGAACAACCGCACATGCATGACAAGACACCAAGCAAGGGGCTGGGCAAGGGAATAGACCGCTTCGCTCAGGAAAAGCTCTATATCCAGCTTACGAGGATATTTCTCGATGAGATAACCTCCGGCACATGGGGTTTGGGGCAGCAAATCCCTACAGAAGAAGAACTCTGCAAAAAATACGATGTCAGCAAGATAACCGTCAGGCAGGCGATAAACAACCTCGTTACGGACGGTTATCTTATAAGGATCCAGGGCAAGGGGACATTCGTCGCAAACACATTGCCTGTGGTAGGGCTTGCCATGAAAACGAGGCTTACCGAAGAGATGTTCGGAAGGGAGGTGAAACTCGAACGCAAGATATTGTCAAAGGGAATAAAAGAGCCGCCCCCTGAGATCAGAACATATCTTAAGACCGACGACAGCATATACTACATCCTCAGCAAAAGGTTGGGCAATAACAAGACTGCCTATATAGAAGAGGCCTTTATCCCGCATGATATGCTTCCTTACATAGAGAAACTCGATATTACCCAAAGTTCTTTTTATTCTGTCCTTCAGGAAAAGGCGGTTAAAAAGATATTTAAAATGGTGCAGACCATAGAAGTAACGCAGGCCGCCGGCGATATTGCGCGGCGTCTCGGCGTTGAGGAAGGCTTTCCATTGCTGGTCGTCCACAGGCTGTTTTTCAGCTCCGATGATGTGCCCGTGGCTTACACTAAGATTCAAGGCAGGAGCGACAGGTATAAATTCCAGACGGAATTTGAAAAGATAAGATAAGCAAACTAAAAGAAGGAGGTTTTGAAAAATGAGTTTCCCAAGGAAGTTGTATGATTTTTTTATGGCCGGGTCAGTTGCCTATGCCAAATGGGATTATGAAGTTTCGACGAATATCCTCAAGAACAGGAAGAAACTCCTGCTTCTGATGATATTATCACTGCCTATCCTTGCAGTTTCTTTTAGCGAGGCAGGCTCGATGCTCGGCGGAAAAACCGCATATGCTCCGGCGTTTTACTCAACTACGATTTTCATGGTCTCGATAGCTATCGGTCTTGCGGCAGGCCTGATTACAGGCTGCATAGGCGCAGGCGGAGGATTTATTATCACACCGGCTCTAATGGCAGCGGGGGTCAAGGGAATCCTCGCGGTAGGAACCGATGTCTTCCATATATTTGCAAAGGCTATCATGGGCACAACGGTTCATAGAAAATTAGGCAATGTTTCTGTAAAGCTTGCAGTCTGGTTCCTTGTCGGTTCTTCTATCGGTACATTCGCAGGAGGCGCTATAAACAAAGGGCTTTATAACAAAGATCCACTGCTCAGCGAGGCATTTATAAGTACAGTCTATGCTCTGCTGCTCGGCTTTCTGGGGTTTTACGCCCTTACTGACTTTCTGAGGTCGAGAAAGGCTGGAGGCTCGGGAGGAGCGCACAGCGGGCCGGACATAACGCCGCCACTCGCATTAAAGCTTCAGGCCGTGAAAGTTCCGCCGTTCATTACCTTTGACGAGCATTTAGTTCAGGGCGGCAAAAGGATATCCGCAATATTTCTGATTATCGGAGGGTTTATCGTAGGAATGCTGGCTGCGATTATGGGCGTAGGCGGAGGTTTTATTACATTTCCGATGTTCGTT
>JACREW010000264.1 GCA_016212685.1 Nitrospirota bacterium | reverse complement strand
GTCGGGGGGGTGTCGGGAAATGCAAGCGCAATGCAGCATACAAACCGTGCGCCCCTTTCTTCGTCGGGAACGTCTTTCATTTCATCGAGAAGTTTCTCAATGTTTGTAACATCGGTAGCGTTTTTTCCGGAATATCTTGCGGACATAACTCCCGGCGCTCCGTTTATGGCGTATACTTCGAGTCCTGAATCATCGGCAACAGCTATTTTATTTGTGCATTCCGCTATCGCTACTGCCTTCTTTACCGCATTTCCCTCAAAGGTATCCTTATCCTCCTCCACTTCGGGACAGGACGGAAAGTCGTTTAGCGTTAGAATAACAATATCCATTCCTTCGAGGATCCGCGCCATTTCCTCAACCTTATTCTTGTTTCTTGTAGCTAAAACGATTTCCATAAAAGCCCCATAAAATAGCATACGGGATTGAAAAACTCAAATCATAGTAATGTTGGTATCTCAGGCACGGCTTCAAAGCCTTTATCAATGCGATAAGATTATTAGATGCCTGTCTATATTATTTAATGTAAAGGTGATGCTGAAATTGCCCTTAAACGGCGGGAGGGTTCGGCTCTAAGGTATCGCTGCTAAAGGCTTTTCATCCATACCTAAGATACAACTTAAAAGTGTAGTTATGGATTACGGATACATGCGACAGGTGTGCTTTTAAAGACTTTATCCGCAGAATGTAAAATTAACATATGCTTTCTCGTCATCCGCATCGGTGCATAGTATTTGAGCAAAACACAGATTATCTTTCATCAGCACCGGCAACCACACTTATAAAGTCTTTAAAAGCACACCTGTCGCATGTAAGTAAGCTCAAAGTTGACAATCTGTGAACAGGTTAGGTAAGCTAACAATCAGCGGGGTGGAGCAGCCTGGTAGCTCGTCGGGCTCATAACCCGAAGGTCAGTGGTTCGAATCCACTCCCCGCCACCAAAAAATGCTTATTTAAACCTTCCTGCCTTTATCTTAAAGACGAAATCATAGTTCTGAATATCTTCCCATCTATGGCCTTTCAACGTCGAGCGCGTATCGTCGCTGTCGCCGTAAGGATTTCCGGGAATATAAAACCAGTTCATTATCACTTCTCCCGAATGCCTCAGAACTATCCAGTATCTGCCCTTTTTAAGGACTGCCTTCTCCGGAAAAGCGAAATCCACCCAATAATATCCGGGCATCCTTTTGATGTTTTCGAGAAATAGAGGCACTGATCGCATCCCTTCAAACCCCGGCCTGCCGTTTTCGTCGGATACAAGGTCTATATAAATCGTGCCGTCTCCGCCGAATTTTCTCATCGCAAGGGAAATTTTATCGATATTCAGCTTTTCATCTATCTCAAATGCCTGAGCGTATACATAGCCGGACGTTACATATTCGGCGGTCTCCTTATCCAATATCCTCACACCTTTATCTCCCACTATCTGATATATATTTACAAGACTCGGAAACTCCGTATTTCCGAATTCTATAATTTTACCGGGCGGCAATTTCGGCTTTTCATAAGGCGGATACGGCTTTACTTCGGCCTTTGTAAGAAAATTATTACTCAAAAGATATGCCCTCGGCGACCTTTCCGAAGATTTCATTTTAAGCGAAATAACATCGTCAAGAAATTTGGCATTCACGGTTTCGCTGTATTCCGGCAGATAAGGAGCCCCTCTCCATGAGTCGTTTATATCATCCGAATCGAGGCCGTGAGTCTGCTTGATATGCCTTGAAGATGTGAATTGCTTTGACTGCTGAGGATCGTACGACAACCATCCTAAGTCAGGAAAATATATCTCCATCCACGCGTGGCCTCCCTGTCCTAAACTCTGCACAAGAAAATCGTTATTGCCGACAGGCACCTTCAGCGGCTGTTTCAGGCTTATGCCTCCCACAATACGGGCCGGTATGCCGACAGCACGTAAAAGCGCCATGTTGAGATGGGCGAAGTTCTGGCAGTTGCCCGATTTTGTTTTCAGCGTATACAGTGCATCGAATTGCGGAGGATTATAGGTGTACTTAACATTATCCGCAACGTAGTTCAATATAGCGGTAACGACTTCGTGCTCTGTGGATGCGTTCGCCGTAAGTTTTTTTGCGAGAGCCGTAATTTCGGGGCTGTTGCTTTGCACCATTCCGCTAGGCCTCAAATAAACGGCCTCACTTTGCGGAACGGATTTGAGAGGGAAGGGCGACTTGCTCTCCATGGCGGAAAGTTCGGATTTAATATATGTCTCGAAAGAGAGGCTAAGCTGAACGCTTTTGTTCAGGTTGTTCCATGTAACCGTCTTAAAGCGGTTGCCGAAATTATCCGAGCCGTCCTCCACCGATACGGGCTGCGGATCAATTTTTAAATTCAGCGCCTGCGTCTCCTGAGAAACCGTCTTATTCGAAAATGCCGAAGGGAGTGCGAATTTGAATGTAAGCTTCGACAGCGGCCTGTCTACGCTGAAGCCTATTTGCTGGGTCACCTGAACCCTGCTGTTGAGCCTCCCTTCGAGTATAAGGGTCTTGGCGTAAGACGAACCCCCAAAAAGCATCACTAATAAAAGGCATAAGCCGATTGATTTTCTCATTTCCTTACATTAATATAAATCTCCGAACTTCTTGTCATCGATCTTGCCTTCCAAAAACGCATCCAATGTCTTCGAACGGCTTTGCGCCTTAAGTTCATCCAGAGCCCTGTTCAACTGATCCGCGCTGATGCTGCCGCGTTCAAACGCGCCCTTAATCTTGGACCTCACTATCTCTACGTCCATTACCTTTGCCCTCTCCCAGTTCCTCGTCACCGCAAAATCTCCCCTGCCGGATATCTGGGGATTCTGATCCATTCCCTTTAATTTCCTCGCTGCCCTCGATACGTTTTCCTTTATGTAATCCGCCAGTTCATCCACCTTCACCCACATGTCTTTCCCGACGCCGCCCTTCATCCCCTCCAGCAGATAATGGCTGAAGATGCCTGCCTTCAATTCTTTGTCGTCTTCCCACGACTGCTCATTTGTCGCAGATGACGTGATAATTACTTTGCCTGTGCCCTTCGGTTTCATTATCTCGGGAGTTACCATTATTCCTACCAAGGGTTTCCCTCCCTTTGGCACTATGGATTTGCCTCCTCCTGAAAAACAGGCATCCAAGGCAAGCATTACTCCCTTTGCGTTGGATGTGTCCACGAGCTCCTGCAGATATGACATCTTTATGCTTGTATCTTCCATCGCCTCGGGGTCGGTTATTACAGCATCATGAGGCACAAGAAAGGCATCCATGAACTTGTCCCCTTTTGTCTTTGGCGCTCCGTGACCCGAGTAATAAACATACACATATCCGTCCCATGTCTTTATCTTTCTCAATGCCGCTACCATTTCGTTCCTTGTGGCCTTTTCGTTGAGCAGCAAAACCGTGTTTTCTTTAGGCACCCCCCCATATCTTACATCTGTAAGTATTGAGTATATCTTTTTTGCCAGTAGTGTCCGGTTAAGAACCGAATAGATCCAATTGGTTACAATTCGGTTCAGTGTTCATACTGTAATCCGCCCTCGCAAATGCTTGCTGCAAGGGCATCTTCTCGAAAGCCGCAACCGACAAAATCTGTAATAATGT
>JACREW010000277.1 GCA_016212685.1 Nitrospirota bacterium | reverse complement strand
ATTTCATCTTTTCGTGTTCAGGCTATATGATAACATTGTTCAGCGACTGCGTGACACACGCTGAGTTATCTTTACTACCCTGCCTCCGAATAATTTTTCAGCCAATATCTTGCACATTCTTGTTTTGACAGAAGGTTAGGTGTATGGTAAATTAAGTTAAGGTGCAAAAAGGAGGTGCAGCAGATATGCCTAAGGTAATAGATGCCGTCTATGAAAATGGCGTTTTCAAGCCCCTTGAGGATGTAGAGGTAAAGGAGCATGAAAAGGTAGCCATAAAGATTCTTTCGCTCGATGAATGGCAGAGCCGCTTTAATCGCATTATAGAGAAGATACACAAAAAGACTGCACAGTATTCCCCCCAAGAAATAGAAGCCGATATTGCCCAAGCCGTAAAAGAGGTCAGGGAAGCAAAGAGTGGCCGTTAGGGCTGTAATTGACACCAATATATGGGTCTCCTCTCTGCTCAATCCATTCGGCTTTCCTTCCAGGCTCAGAAAATAGTTTGAAAATGGAGACTTCCATTCTGTAATTTCCGAGCCTATGCTTGCAGAGCTTGCAGACGTCCTCAGCCGTCCGAGAATAAAGGATAAATACGGCATTACAGAGAACGATATAGAGGAACTGCTCGTTCTTATAGAGGAACGGTCAGAGCATGTCCTGCTTTCTGACGATATTGTCGTCTGCAGAGACAAAGACGATAACTTTGTCATTGAGACAGCGATCAAGGGGAAGTCCGCATATCTGGTAACGAGGGATGACGACATCAAGTTTGACAAAAAGGTCGCATTATTTTTATCGCAGCATAATGTCTCTGTAGTTTCCATTGCAAAGTTTCTGCCTCTCATTAAAACCTGAGTATTCATGTTGGAAGCTTACTCATCTCTCCCGCTTTCAGCTATTGGGTTTATCTGCGCTGACTGCTGATTGCTGAGAGCTTTAAAATAATCATTAAGTTTTTTACATTTCATTTTGGCACCCAGACCTTCCCTTTATCTATAATATGCTCCACAAACCATCCTTTTCCGTGAAGTTCCCTTGCTATCCACCGCCTATGACATTTCCACGGGAACCGCTCGGCACATATTATAACAGCTTGGTCTTCAGCGGCAACACTCTCTAATTTGTCGATACCCTTTTTGAAGTCTTCAGTATTTGTATAAGCCTCATACCCGCCTTTTCTGAAGCCTCCGAGTTCTATGCCGAGAAAAAAATAGGCTATTCCCTCGCGCTTTAAAAGAGTTTGAAGATATTCTTTTGTATATGTCTGAAGTTTGCTTTTCGGAAATCGCCGGACGTCGATGACTGTTTTTATGTCATAAAACAGGAGTATCTCTATAAAATCCTCTTCGCTTCGTCTGCTTGTGCCGAGAGTGTAAATTCTTTTCAAAGTTTTCTGAAATCGGTTCCCTTTGGGATTACGACTATGCCGTTGGGGCTTACATCGAATTTTTTCCTGTCTTCGTTCAGGTTGTAGCCTATCACGGTTTCGGGCGGGATATAAACATCTTTGTCTACAATCGCCTTTTTTATCTTCGCGTATCTGCCTATCTCTACGTTTTCCATTAGAATGGAGTCCTTAACCGACGACCAACTGTTTATCCTTACGTTCGGCGATAAGATCGAATTTTGCACCCTGCCGCCGCTTATGATACATCCGTCGCAAACGATAGAGTCGAGCGCTATTCCGAGCCTTCCGCCTCTTTGTTCCTGCGCGAATACGAATTTCGCAGGCGGATTCTGAGGCTGGTGAGTCCTTATGGGCCATTTCTTATCGTAGAGGTTCAGGAGAGGATCTACCGAAATGAGATCCATATTCGCCTCCCAGTAGGCGTCTATGGTTCCTACATCCCTCCAGTATTTCGCCTCTTTTTTGTTTTCATCCCTGAAGTTATAGGCGAAGAGTTTTTTCGATGCGAGCATGTCGGGTATTATATTTTTACCGAAATCGTGCGCCGATTTCTGTTCCGCGTCCGCCTTGAGTTCTTCGATAATATCCTCGGTGTTGAATATATATACGCCCATAGAGGCGAGACATTGATCGGGGCTGCCCGGAATGGTTTTCGGTTTTTTCGGTTTTTCTTCGAATCCCATAATTCTCCAGTTCTTATCTACCTCCATAATGCCGAAGGACGACGCTGTTTTTTTATCCATTTCAATCGCAGCAACCGTTCCTGCGGCCTTTTTCTCTATATGGAATGCCAGCATTTCCGAGTAGTCCATTTTATATATGTGGTCGCCGGAAAGTATCATCAGATAAGAAGGCGCTTCTTTTTCTATAAAGTAGATGTTCTGGTGAACGGCGTCCGCGGTGCCGGCGTACCACCTTTCGTCTATTCTCTGCTGAGGGGGTATGGAGGTAATAAATTCGTCGAGTTCCGGCGAGAAAAGGTGTTCCCATCCCAGTGCGAGATGCCTGTCGAGGGAGAGGGATTTGTATTGAGTTATTACCGCTATTTTTCTTATGCTTGAGTTTATGCAGTTGCTGAGGGTGAAATCGATAATCCTGTATTTGCCTCCGAACGGGACGGCCGGTTTTGCCCTGTGGATGGTGAGGGGATGAAGACGTTCTCCCTTGCCTCCCGCCAAAATAATGGCAAGTACGTTATTCATTTCACCCGCTTTTTTGAACCGGTTCATAACAGAAAATATATCAGGAAAAGCACATTGTGTCAACGAAAGCGGACGGCGGGTCAAAAATAACTGGAAAATAGAAACGCTTCTCTGCTAAAATGATACCCGATTTTCATCCGGGGGTAAAAAAACTATGAAAGGACATACGGCAATAATAACCGGAGGAGGCCGGGGCATCGGCAGGGCAATAGCGGAGTCTCTCGCGGGACGCGGAGTGAATATAGCGGTTGTCGATGTGAACCTCGATATAGCGAAAGAGGCAGCCGAGGCGCTCGGAAAGATGGGAGTTAAAAGCATAGCGTTGAAGGCCGATGTCTCTAATTCTTCGGATACGGCAGCTATATTCGAGAACGCCGTGAAGGAATTCGGCAAGGTGGAGATATTGGTCAATAACGCGGGTATCACGCGGGACGGGCTGCTTTTGAGGATGAAGGAAGAGGATTGGGACGCGGTATTGAATATTAATCTCAAGGGCACGTTCCTTTGCTCCAAAGAGGCCGTTAAGGTGATGTCGAAACAGCGGTACGGCAGGATTATAAATATCGCTTCCGTTGTCGCGTTCATGGGCAACCCCGGACAGGCCAATTACAGCGCATCGAAGGCTGGAATTGTCGGGCTTACCAAGACCGTTGCCAAGGAATACGCGAGCAGGGGCATTACGGCAAATGCCGTAGCTCCCGGCTTTATTACTACGGCTATGACGGATGCCCTTCCCGAAAATGTAAAGCAGGAGATGTTCAAGGCCATCCCGATGGGTAAATTCGGCGCTGTCGAGGATGTAGCCAATTCCGTAGTATTTTTCGCGCTTCCCGAATCGGGATACATAACCGGACAGGTGATACACGTAAACGGCGGGATGTATATGTGATTGCTGTAGTTATGATTTATGAAGTCTGAAATCATAAATCTGGAATCGTAAATAAAAAACGGAGGTAAGTGATGGTTGATGAAAAAGTAAAAGAGATTATATCCAAGCAGCTCGGAGTGGATCAGTCCGAGGTAACGCCGGAGGCGTCTTTTGTGGAGGACCTCGGCGCCGACTCTCTGGACACCGTCGAGCTGGTTATGGCCTTTGAAGAGTCTTTCAATATCGAAATTCCCGACGAGGACGCGGAGAAGATCGGAAAGGTCAAAGACGCGATAGATTATATAAAAAATAAAGTAGGATAAAAAAACAGAAATCCTAAATTCTGAACATGCGGTTCCGTTATTCCGTCATTGTTTGGGATTTAGGATTTAAAATTTTCTATGAATAAACGGGTAGTCGTTACAGGATTAGGGCTTGTTACTCCGCTCGGCATCGGCGTGGAGTCGTCATGGAAGTCTGCGCTCGAAGGAAAATCGGGAATAGTTCCTATAACGCAGTTTGACGCTTCTCAAATGCCTGTGCGTATTGCAGGCGAAGTCAAAGACTTCGATCCCGCTCTTTATATCGAAGCGAAAGAGATTAAAAAAATGGATAGGTTTATCCATTTTGCCATGGCCGCAGCCACAATGGCGATGGAAGACTCGGGACTGAAGATTACCGATGAAAATGCCGAGAGGGTCGGAGTGATTATAGGCGCCGGCATGGGCGGACTGCCCGCTATAGAGCATTATCATAAGATATATCTCGAAAAGGGATATAGAAGGATATCGCCGTTCTTTATCCCCATGATAATAATCAATCTCGCGTCCGGGAACGTCTCTATAAAATTCGGAGCAAAGGGGCCTAATTCAGCAGCCGTTACCGCGTGCGCAACCGGGAGCCACTCGATAGGCGACGCTTTCAGGCTGATCCAGCGGGGTGATGCCGATGCCATGATCGCCGGCGGCACGGAATCCGTTATAACACCCCTCGGAGTCGGGGGCTTTGCGGTTATGAAGGCATTATCTACGCGCAATGACGAGCCTGAAAAAGCAAGCAGGCCTTTTGATACCGGGAGAGACGGTTTTGTAATGGGAGAAGGCTCCGGCGTGATAATACTCGAAAGCATGGAGAGCGCACTAAAGAGAGGGGCGAAGATATATGCCGAGATAATAGGTTACGGTATGTCGAGCGATGCTTACCATATTACAACTCCGGCTCCGGAAGGAGAGGGAGCCGCGCGTTGCATGAAGGCGTCGCTAAAAGATGCCGGTATCGAACCCGAAAAGGTCGATTATATAAACGCGCACGGAACATCGACTAAATACGGCGATGAACTCGAAACAGCAGCGATCAAAAAGGTCTTCGGAGAGAATGCCTATAAGTTATGCGTGAGTTCTACAAAATCCATGACAGGGCATCTCTTAGGCGCTGCGGGCGGGGTAGAGGCGATTTTTTCCATACTAAGCATTCATAACAGCGTAGTCCCTCCTACCATAAATCTCGAAAATCCCGATCCGGAATGCGACCTCGATTACGCGCCTAATAAAGCTAAACAGATGGACGTTGAGTATGCGATGTCAAATTCATTCGGTTTTGGTGGAACAAATGCCTGCCTCATTTTCAAAAAATACAGAGAAGCTTGAAGATTCCTTAGGGTATCGGTTTAAAGATAAGGCGTTACTGACGGATGCCCTCACGCACAAATCTTATCACCATGAAAACCCTCATGATGCGCCGGGCCATAATGAAAGGCTCGAATTTTTAGGCGATTCGGTTTTAGGTCTCGTAATAGCCGAAGACCTTTTCCTGAAGGACGCCATGTTAACGGAAGCCGATATGTCTAAGATGAAATCCTATCTCGTAAAAGAGTCCGTGCTCTTTGAAATCGCATCGAGACTTTCGCTGGGGAAATATCTCAGGCTCGGCAGGGGCGAGGAGTCGACAGGCGGCAGGCAAAAAAAATCAATCCTTTCTGATGCCGTCGAAGCGCTATTGGGGGCGGTCTTTCTGGACAGCGATTACAAGACTGCGAAATCCGTGATCACGCGGCTTTTCAAAGACAAAATTTCCTTTGCAGTAGCCCAAAAAGAGGGATACGATTTCAAGAGCGAATTGCAAGAGAAAAGCCAGAGCTTATTTGCCGTTCTTCCGGAATACAAAATCGTAAAGCAGGAAGGAGAGGAGCACAAGAAAATTTTTACCGCAGAAGTCTACATAAACGGGCAGTTATACGGCAGCGGCACAGGGAAGAGCAAAAAAGACGCACAGATGTCCGCGGCAAAAGAGGCTTTAGAGAAGTTAGGGGATAAATAATTCAGTGTGAGGCGAATCCTTCACATAGACATGGATGCGTTTTTCGCGGCAGTCGAACAAAAGAGGCATTCATGGTTGATCGGAAAGCCCGTTGTAATAGGCGGTTCCGGAGACCCGACACAAAGGGGGGTCGTATCCACGGCATCTTATGAGGCGCGGAAGTTCGGAATACATTCCGCGATGCCGCTGAGAACCGCGTATAAGCTCTGTCCCGACGCTGTTTTCCTACCCGTGGATTACAGGGAATATTCGAGGGTATCGGGAGTCATTAAAAATACTCTCAAAGAATTCACGCCTATAATCGAAGATGTGGGAATTGACGAGGCGTTTTTAGACATATCGGGCATAGAAAAGCCGCCCGAAGAGATCGCAAGCGAAATTAAAAAAAGGATAAATGACGAGGCAGGACTTACATGCTCCATCGGCATTGCGTCTAATAAACTCCTCGCAAAAATAGCTTCGGACATGCAAAAGCCCGACGGCCTGACAATAATTACGGAGAGCGACGTAGAGAGTAAAATATGGCCGTTGGCTGTAAGAAAACTGCAGGGAGTAGGACCCAAGACCGAAGCTTATCTCAGGAGCATAGGCGTTGAAACCATCGGAGAACTTGCCGCCGTGTCCCTCGATACGCTTATCGGACATTTCGGCGGGTCTTTCGGAAATTATCTTTATAACGCATCGAGAGGCATAGACGACAGCCCGCTCATTACTGTATGGGAACCGAAATCCACCAGCAGGGAAACTACTTTCCAGAAAGACACGAACGATTGGCAGTTTCTTTCAAAGAGTCTCGCGGAACTTGCAAGGGAAACGGTAGATGATATGAAGCGATCCGGGTATCGAGGCAAGACGGTTACGGTTAAGGTGAAGTTTCATGATTTCAAAACAGTCACAAGGGCGAAAACACTCGATGCATTTACAGATTCCCTCGAAGTTATAAGAAGGGCTGCTTTCGACTCTTTCGGCAGAGTAGAGCTTAAGAAAAAGGTGCGGCTCATAGGGATAAGGGTTGGGAATTTAGAAAAGACCGGGGCGGTAAAGTGATGGTTGACCTTTCTATCTATCTTGTGTCATATTTATGACATATGGCCGACAATGTTCGAAATGATAGCAATCCCTTTCAAATTATTGGCGCTTCTAAAGCTATCAGCCGTATTTATGAACTCATCGAAAAAGTCTCGAATTCTGACAGCACTATCCTTATCCTCGGTGAGAGCGGTACCGGAAAAGAACTCGTTGCCAAGAATATTCATTTCAGCAGCATAAGGGCTGAAAAGCCCTTTATCCCCGTCAATTGCGGAGCAATACCCACGGAGCTTCTCGAATCCGAACTCTTCGGGCATGAAAAAGGCGCCTTTACAGGAGCTGTTGCAGCGAGGGTTGGAAGATTCGAGCTTGCCGATGGAGGAACCATATTCCTCGATGAGATAGGAGAAATGCAGTCCATACTGCAGGTCAAACTTTTGAGGGTGCTTCAAGAAAGGTCTTTCGAGAGGATAGGCGGAACAAGGATTGTAAACGTGGATGTCAGGATAGTAGCGGCTACCAATCAAGACCTTGAAGAAGCGGTTTCCAGAGGCAGGTTCAGAGAGGATCTTTTTTACAGGCTTAATGTTATACCTATCAATATCCCTCCGCTCAGAGAAAGGACGGAAGATATACCGCTCTTATGCGATTATCTTATAAAAAAACATGCCGATAGATTTGGAAGAAATCCGATACGCATTACAGAAGAAGCCATGAAGGTGCTCAGCGGTTACCAATGGCCCGGCAATGTAAGGGAGCTCGAAAATACTATAGAGAGGCTGATAGTTCTTAAGGACGACGATGTTGTAACTCCGTACGACCTGTCGGAAAAGATGACGGGAAGGAGCATTCCTAATTTACCCGAGATAGAAGAAGACGATACAAATCCTTTTGTGGCCGGTATAGACCTGAATGCAGCGCTCGAAGAATACGAAAAAAGGCTTATACTCCATGCCCTCGAACTTCAGAATAGGGTAAAGAGTCAGGCAGCTAAGTATCTCAATATTAACAGAACCACCCTGATCGAGAAGATGAAGAGGTTAGGGTTGTCATAATAATAACGGTAAGTTTACTTTTTTTAGTCATGTCCAGTCAGATAATTGACCATAATTGCGTTACAGCGTGAACTGTTATAGCGTCTATTGCTTATAAAACCTAACTCTATAACTCTATAACTCTATTGACGTTATAGCTGGCACATTTCTTTCAATAACAAACATGGAAATTTATGAGTTTTAATAATACCGCATATGCAATGAGGGGAAAAGAACATCTATCGAGGGGATTCCTGATCGTTTTAGCGGTGTGCTGTGCGCTGCTTGTTGCCTATTATTTTGCGGGTCCGGTAATCGCCTCCGAAGACAGGCTTAAAAAGGCGGATGAATATCTCAGCAAAAAGAGTTATACAAAGGCAAAAGAGCTTTACAGGGAGATATTTCTTGCGGAGAAGAAAGGGCCTTTGTTCGACAGGGCATTGTTCGGAATGGGGAAGACGGATTATTATCTCCAAAACTATTATGAGGCATGGCAGAACATTAAGCGATTCGTTTCGTCAGCCCCAAACTCAGAGTATATAAACGAAGCGAATTTTTTCCTCGGGTATACCGCCCTGCATCTCCAGAAATTCAAAGAAGCGGAGCAGTATTTCGATACGGTCGCGGGGCCGTTAAAAGACAAGGCTTCCATCGGGAAAGCGGAATTGGCATTAAAGTTCTGGGATCTCAAAAAGGCCGAAAATTTGCTGGAAGGGGTCGGCAAAAAGACGATGGAAACGGACCCGCGCGCCCTCTATGTGCGCGCAATGATAAACAGCGGCAAGGGGTTGCATAGAGAGGCTGTGGAGACTATCAACAAGATAGCTCCGGCCGTTCTCAAAGAGCAGGATATAAGGGCAGAAAAAGTGTGGATACTGTTTTATGCGCGAAAGACAAGGGACGCGGAAATGCTCAGCAAGTCTATAATAGACGGGCCGGGTTCGAGGGTTGAGAAGCTCAAGGCGAAGAGGATATTGCTTATGATCTATGAAAGCGCTGATAAGATCGACGACGCCTTGAAATTGAGAATTGAATTATTGTCTTACGAGCCCGGAGATGATTTCAAAATGAAGATAGTCGCATTGTACGACAAAAAAGAAAATGTCGAAGGCGCCCTTCGCTATCTCACCTACGTGAAAGATAAAAAAATAAGGTCCGCTGAAATGGAAAAAAGACTTAAGAACATTATGAATTCGGGAGATCCCAAAGCTATGGAATACCTTTCGAGGTTCTCGTGGCATATAGCCGAAGACAGCCCTTTTTTGATGGATGTTTCGCGGTATTTTATCGCAAGCGGCAAGAAGGCGGAAGGCACGGCGCTCCTCAGAAAGGCTGCGCGGAGCTATCCGAAAGGAGAAGCCGCCCTTTATTTGTCCGAACTTCTTATGGCCGAGGGGAGATATCCGGAAGCCAAAAAGTTTCTCGAACCTATTATGGCCGATACCCGTTATGCGCCGAGGGCCGCTGCGATGATCGCGGAGATTATGGAAAGGGAAGGGAAGTATAATGCCGCCATAGATTACCTGCTGAACATAGTGAAAACCGCAAAGGATTACAGACCCGCCGCAAAGCTCGGCGATTTGTATTATAAGAAAGGCGACAAATCCGGCGCATTGAAGTATTATGTTATGGCGTCGGACAGGGGCGACGGGCTTTCATCTCTTAAAGCCGGAGATTTCTACTATATTTCCAAAGATTATGCAAAGGCAAAATTGTATTATAAAAAGGCGCTGGATCGCGATATAAAAGACTCGAAGAGTCTCCAGTGGGTTTACTATCAGTACGGGAAGCTGACGAAAAGCGATGAGTACCTTAAAAAGGCGGTCAGCGGCGGCGGAGACGTTGCAGCAGCCGCGTCAGCGCTTATTTCGGAGAGTAATTGATATGGCGCATATCGAGAATAATACCGACCTTTTGAACAGGGCGATAGAGACCTTCAATTCCGCTTCGGCTACCCTTACGCAGTATTACAGCGCCCTCGAGGATAAGGTCAAGCTGCTGACGGAAGAGGTAGATCACAAGAAGCAGTTGCTGGACAGCATTTTAGACAGCATAGATGTCGGAGTTGTTTTTTTTGATAGGGGCGGGGTTGTCAGGATTGTAAACAGCGCTGCCGGGAATATGCTTAACATCGATGCAGGCGGCGTCATAGGCGGAACATCGATACATGCATCCATAAAGGGAGAGGTTATAGTTCCGGAAAACGGCAGGCCTTTTTATGCACTCGCATCCCGTTCCGGCGTAAAAGGCAGGGATGGAGATATTATCGGGCATGTGTTGATATTCAAAGATATAACGAGGCTGAAACAGCTCGAATCCGAGAGCGAGAGGAACAGGAGGCTGACCGCCATGGGAGAGCTTGTGATGAAGATAGCCCATGAAATAAGGAATCCTCTCGGCAGCATAGAGCTTTTTGCCGGCCTGCTCTCCAGCGATTTGAAAGGGACAGATCACGGCGATTACGCAAACAGGATATCCGGTTCGGTAAGGTCGCTGGTGAATACTCTCGACAATATGCTCAGGTTTACCAAAGAGATAAAACCGAGGCTTGAATATCATTGCTTAAACGACGTGATAAGGGAAACCTGCGATGACTTTAAAGAACTCTTCGCAAGCAGTAAAATACAAATTTTTTTTCCCGAAAACGGCGCATACTGGTTGCCTCTTGACAGGGGACTCATCAGGCAGGCGTTGATAAATATACTCTTGAATTCGGTGCATGCGATGCCCGATGGAGGGACGGTAAACATAAGGGTCAAGGATGCGTTTGAAAATGTAGAAATTGCTATTAAAGACAATGGCGTCGGCATGGATGAAGAAATAAGATCGAGGATGTTCGAGCCTTTCTTCTCCACAAAGGACAGGGGAACCGGGCTCGGCATGTCCATAACCGCCTCGATAATAAGGGCGCATAAGGGACACATAGACGTAATAAGCGAAGCGGGGAAGGGAACGGAGTTTATTATTACGCTGCCGATAACGGAGTTCAAGGGCGAAGGAATGAAGGAGTTGCTGTGATATCCGTATTGATAGTCGACGACGAAGCGGATATGGCGCTGGCGATACAGGAATCTTTAAAACGGTTCGGTTTCAAGCCGACGGTATATCACAATCCTGTCGATGTCCTTAATGAACTTAATCTTGCGGATTTTTCTCTCATTATCACCGACATGAAGATGCCCAGGATGAACGGTATCGAGTTCCTTCAGGAGATAAGGAAGAAGGGAATATTCGTTCCTGTTATCGTGATAACGGGTTACGGAACCGTCGAAAATGCGGTGGACGCAATGAAACTGGGAGCTACCGACTACATTATGAAACCCTTCTCCTTAGAGTCTCTCAAAAGGGTTATCGATAGGATACTCCCGTCTGAGGACAGCGATATAGTGGCGGAATCGCAGGTTATGAAGAACCTTATGGCCGTAATAAGGGAGGTTGCTAAGAGCGATATAACAGTGCTCTTATCCGGGGAAAGCGGGACGGGAAAGGAAGTCATAGCGCGGATTATCCACAAAAACAGTCTCAGGGCGGATAAGCCCTTTGTCGCGATAAACTGCGCTGCAATATCTGAAAGCCTGTTGGAGGCGGAGCTCTTCGGACATGAAAAGGGCGCGTTTACCGGCGCGGTGGATAAACGGATAGGCAAGTTCGAGTTTGCGGATAAAGGTACGCTGCTCCTCGATGAGGTTAGCGAGATGGCCTTCCCGCTGCAGGCTAAGTTCTTGAGGGCGATACAGGAGCGGGAGGTAGACAGAGTAGGAGGCCGCTCGCCCATTCCTGTGGATGTCAGGATCATAGCGACCACAAATAAAGACCTCTTATCGGAGGTGAAAAAAGGGCGTTTCAGGGAAGACCTCTATTACCGCCTGAATGTATTCCCGATAAAGCTGCCTCCTCTCAGGGAGCGGCGCGAAGACATAATACCCCTGGCGGAGTTTTTTATCCGAAGGCTTTCACAAAAGATGGGGAGGGCATTTAAGATCTCCGGCGATCTCGAATCCTACATGTTGAAAAGCGCGTGGGAAGGCAATGTAAGGGAACTCGAAAATCTTATTTACAGGACAGCCGTTATATCCAAAGCAGAGACGCTGTTGCCGCCTGTCGAGGGGGTCGGGGCTCAAGGGCAGGAGCCGGGGGGACAGAATGCGCCTGCAGGCAGGATGAAAGACATGGAGAGGGATCTGATCGTGAATACCCTCAGGGAGACCGACGGCAACAGAACAAGGACGGCGCAATTATTGGGGGTAAGCGTAAGGACCATCCGCAATAAAATAAAGGAATACGGAATTTCCGAAGAAGAGGTAAAGAAATAACGGGAATGAAATTTGCATTAAAATCTCAAGAGGATTTAAGGCATTTTGTCATAAACGGAGGGGATTATGCCGGATAAAACCATTAAAACGCTCGAAGGCATGCTCGATGTTGCAACCTTCAGGCAAAAACTGCTTGCGTCGAATATTGCGAACGCGGATACGCCCGGCTACAAGGCAAAGGATATATCGTTTCAGAAAGAACTCCGCAAGGCCGTTGAAGGGCCGGGTTTGAAAGAGAAAAGTTATGAAGTCTATGAGCCGTTAAGCACTATGCCTAATCGGGATGGAAACACAGTGAATCTCGATATAGAGATGGCAAAGGTTGCGGAAAATACTCTAACATATAACACGGCAATTCAGTTGATGACTATGAAGGTGAGAATGATGAAAGATGTGATCAAAGGAGGAAGGTAATGAAAGACATGTTTATGCCGTTGAAGATCAGCGCGACAGCGCTTGAGGCGCAGAAAATAAGGATGAATGTTATAGCTTCCAATATCGCAAACGTAAATTCCACCCGTACGCCCGATGGAGGCCCTTACAAGAGGAAGGATGTGGTTTTTGAATCATATCTGTTCGATGAGCATTCGGCAGGCGTAAATATACCGAAGATCATCGAGGACCAAAGACCTTTTAGGATGGTTTACGACCCGGCGCATCCGGATGCCGACAAGGGAGGTTATGTGAGCTATCCTAACATCAACACTATAGAAGAGACGGTTAACCTTATCTCTGCCACCAGGGCCTACGAGGCTAATTTAACTATAATCAATTCGTATAAAGAGATGTTTATGAAAACTTTAGACCTTACTAGGGTATAATTGATTAGGGGGTGTTATTATGGATGAGATAAAGAAAATAGGCGAGATAACGCAGAGTGTTGCGAAGACCGCGCAGGCAACCGGAAAAAGCAGCGCGTCCTTTGAGGATGCTATAAAGGATGCCCTAAAGGAGGTATCCCAGATTCAAAACGAGGCCGAGAAGGCTATAGAGGACTTCTCTAAAGGCGAGGTCAAGGATATTCATACCGTAGTTATCGCGATGGAAAAGGCTGATATGTCGTTGCAGACAATGCTGCAGGTGAGGAACAAACTGCTTACCGCTTATGAAGAAGTAACAAGGATGCAGGTATAATTGCGTAACGCGTCAAGCGTCATGCGTTCTGCGTGGAGCGTTAAGCGCTCGACCCTCGACTCTCGACGCCTGACGCATACGGGGAGATAGAATGGCGGCGGATATAATCGAAAATATTAAAGCATGGCCTTTAAAGAGGAAACTGTCCCTTGTTTTTGTGATACTGTTAAGCGTTGCCCTAATGTCCGGAATAATGCTCTGGAGCCAAAGGCTCGACTTTCAGGTTCTTTACAGCAACTTAGGCCAGGAAGACGCCGGACAGGTAGTCACAAAACTGAAAGAGATGAAGATTCCCTATAAGGTCGAAGGAAATATTATTTATGTTCCCAGCAACAGGGTTTACGAGCTTCGGCTCGAGCTTGCCGCTCAGGGCATACCGCAGGGAGGCGGCGTAGGGTTTGAGATATTCGATAAGACGCAGATAGGCGTTACCGAATTCGTCCAGAGGCTCAATTACATAAGGGCTATTCAGGGCGAATTGACGAGGACTATACGGCAGCTCTCCGAGGTAGAGCAGGCGCGGGTGCATATCGCCATTCCCGAACGCACTATATTTACCGAAAAGGAAGAAAAACCGACCGCATCCATAGTGCTTAAGCTCAGAGCCGGAAGGGTATTGAATCAAGGACAGATAGGAGGCATAGTCCACCTTGTATCGAGCAGCGTTGAAGGGTTGCAGCCCCAAAACATTACTGTCATAGATAATATGGGGAACCTCCTCTCAATGCCTGCTGCCGGGGACGCTGTTGCGGATTCTAAACAACTCGAATACCAGAAATCCGTAGACAAGGAATATGAGAGCAAGCTTCAGAGCATGCTCGAAGGGATTGTCGGAAGAGGAAAGGCCATAATACGTGTTGCTACAAAGATAAATTTTACTCAGATCGAAAGGACAGAAGAAAAATTCGATCCTGATACTATTGCCGTAAAGAACGAGCAGCGCACACAGGAAAAATCCATAGGAGCCTCGACAGGCGGGGTTCCCGGCGTATTGTCCAACCAGCCGGGCCAGCAGCCCGCGCAGACAGGCGGTTCTTCTCCTTTATCGCAGAGACAGTCAGAAAACATAAATTATTAAGTGAGCAGGAGCGTCAGCAAAATAATACAGCCGAGGGGCGAGGTCAAGAGCATATCCGTAGCTGTGCTCGTGGACGGCACTTATAAAAAAGAGAAAGGCAAGACGACGTATGCGCCGAGGAGCGAAGAGGACATTAAAAAGTATAGGGAACTGCTGATGGGCGCTATAGGATATAACAAAGAAAGGGGCGATCAGATTATTATCGAGAACGTGCCTTTCGAGACAGGCGTGGAAGAACTGCCGCCTGCGAAAATAGATTTTCTAAAGATCGGAATGTCTATAGTAAAATATCTTATTCCGCTTGCAGTCGTGGTCCTTCTTATACTTTTTGTCATCAAGCCGATTGTGGAAGCGCTCAAGGCGCCCGTGATAAGGAAGATGCCTGAAGGAGTTATACCTGCCCGCGGCGCCCCTACCGTTGCGGCCGAACCGGAGGAGATTATACAGGAGGATGTGCTCGAAATGGTTAAAAAAGACCCGAGGCGCGCTTCCATGATATTAAAGGAGTGGCTGGCGGAGTAGCATGGTAAAAAAACTCAGCGGCGTAGAAAAGGTCGCGGCTTTTCTTTCCGTAATAGGAGAGGATGCGGCTACTCAGATATTCAAACACCTCGATCCGCTCGAACTGGCGCGGATAGTCCCAATGATGGCGAAGGTAAAGCTCTCTCCCGACGAAGCAAAAACGGTGATAAAAGACTTTTACGAAAAGGCCGGGAGCGCCATGTTAGGCGTCGACGAGGAGTACATCAAGAAGATACTGACTAAGGCGTTCGGCGACGATCAGGCGAAAAAGCTGATGGATAAGATAGAGAGCGGCGCCAGCGCGTTCGATATACTGAGATGGCTGGATTCGGGCGCCGTGGCCAACTTGCTTTCACGCGAGCATCCGCAGACCATCGCCATTGTCCTTGCTCATCTCGAACCTACCCAGGGCGCCGAAGTGCTTGCAAAGCTTCCCGAGCATTTGAAGATAGATGTTTCACTCAGGATTGCGAGCCTCGATCAGATATCTCCGGCCATATTGGGAGAACTGGAGGACGTTCTCCAGTCCCAGCTTCAGAGTTATACCAGGGGAAGGAAGATAGGAGGCATAAGAACGGTGGCCGAAATACTTAACCAGCTCGACAGGTCATCCGAAGACATTATCCTGAAAAATATCGAAGAAAAAGACCAGATACTTGCCGATGAAATAAGGAAATTGATGTTTACGTTCGACGACCTCACCAATATTGACGACAGGGGCAT
>JACREW010000265.1 GCA_016212685.1 Nitrospirota bacterium | reverse complement strand
CGGCTCTATTGACAGGGAAAGCAATTATCTTATGAACAGCCTGTCAGAAAAGGCAGGCGAAATAATCCTGATGAAGGACTCTGAAAAGATACGAAGAGAGCTTAATCAAAAAACCCGCATGTCAGCCAGGTTCGCCGTGCTGGTTATGCGCGACGAAGACAAGCAGTCTGCAAGGCAGTTTTTTAATACGCCGCTTTTGTTCAGCATCCATGAGGCAAAGGGGCTTGAATACGAAAATGTAATCCTTCTGAACTTCATCACCAATGAAAGAAATATCTTTCAGGAGATAGTCGGCGGAGTGAGCGCTGAAGACATCGATGGAGATATTGAGTATTCAAGGCAGCGCGACAAGACTGATAAATCCCATGAGGCATATAAATTCTTTATAAACTCTCTCTATGTGGCGGTTACCCGCTCGGCGCAGAATCTATATATGGTTGAAGGCGATATCGCCCATCCGATGCTCCGCCTGCTCGACATTAAGAATGCGCAGGACAAACTAACCGTTGAGACAAAACAATCAACCCTCGAAGAATGGCAGGCAGAGGCGCGCAGGCTCGAGCTTCAGGGCAGCATGGAGCAGGCAGAGGATATTAGGCGAAACATCCTCAAGACACAGGCTGTGCCGTGGCAGATATGCACGCCCGGGCATGTGAAAGAGCTTATTGCCCGCTCAAGCAATCCCAGAGAGGTATCGCAAAAGCCTAAAAAGACGCTGTTTGAATATGCCCTCTTTTTTGGTGAACGTAGAATTATAAAGTTTCTCAGTTTCCACGGCTTTGACAGGGCAAAACAGATTTATTTTATGCAGAACGGCAAACTCAAATTCAATGAATCGCTTTATAATCAACAAAGGGTAAATATTGTATCGAGATATCTTCAAGAATATAGTAGCGGATTTTACAAAAATATACTCAGGGAATGCGAGATTTACGGCATAAACCACCGCAATGTTTTTAACATGACGCCTCTGATGCTTGCGGCATATGCCGGCAATATCCCGTTGATAAAGGAGTTATTAAATGCCGGCGCTGATGCCGAGTTGCCCGACAGTCATGGGCTTACGGCATGGCAGTCTGTGTTTCAGAGGGCAATAGAAAATAAAAAGTTTGCTGAAGACTCATTCCCAAAGATAACCGATATGCTTATGCCTCCGAGCGTAAGCCTGAAGGCGGATGAGCGGCTGATTAAACTTGACGCTAAACAGGGAGAATTCCTGCTTTTTTATACATTTTTCACATTCATACATGATCTTATTAGAAACAAGCCTCATTATGATGTTGCATTTACTGCCCCTGAAATAATCAGATGGATCGCCTTAGTACCTGACAGCATAATTCCAGGGTACCGCAAAAAACGCGCTTACATATCGGCGCTGCTGTCAAAAAACGAGATTGACAGCGCCAATCCTTACAACAAAAAGCTGTTTAAACGAAAAAGAACAGGCCATTATATCCTCAATCCGGAACTCGCAATCCGGCAGAAGGATGAGTGGGTCAATATTTACGAATATGCAAATATCGGTCTTACAGCAAACTTAGGGTTGAAAAGCGATGCGGAGTATCAGGCAGCTATTGAATTCCTGATGTCTAAAGACAAAGAGCGGGAATCTGATGACAATTCACAAAACAAAAGCCCTGAATATGCCGTTGAAAGAGCTTTTTGATATGTTAAACTACTTTCCATGCGCAACATCAAACTCACAGTTCAATACGACGGGACCAATTACAACGGATGGCAGATACAGCCCTCTGGAATTTCAGATTTGAAATTTGAGATTGGAGATTGCAAAAGACAAAAAAGCATTATTACGATTCAGGGGACAATCCAAGACACAATTAAAAAGATCACGGGCGAAGACGTAAAACTCATCGGCGCGGGAAGGACGGACGCAGGAGTGCACGCGCTCGCGCAGGTCGCATCATTTAAGACATTATCGGAGCTGCCGCTGAATGTATTGCTGAGGGCGCTTAACGCCAACCTCCCCAACGAAATACGGGTCATAAATACGTCAGATGCCGCGCCTGATTTTCATCCGAGATACGGCGCAAAGAGCAAAATTTATTTCTATTTAATCTCCAATTCGCATATAGTTTCGCCGTTCTTATACAGGTATGCGTGGAGAATTCCCCACAAGTTGCATTTTGACGCGATAGCGGAAGCATTGAGATTTTTTAAAGGCAGACACGACTTTTCTTCTTTCAGAGGGAGCGGCTGCGGGGCTAAAAATCCCGTGAGGACCGTAATCGATGCGTCTATAGAACATTTGAATGCAATCGATTTTATGACGGCATGCCTCGAAGGCGATTTTATTAAAATACGCATCGAAGCCGATGCGTTTCTGAGGCACATGGTAAGAAATATTGTGGGAACCGTTATCGAAGCCGGAAGGGGAAAGATCGACCCGTCCGATATCGAAAAAATCATGCTTTCAAAAGACAGAAAAAATGCCGGCCCGACAGCTCCGGCACAGGGATTGTTCCTCGAAAAAGTTATTTACTGAGACTATCCCTCTTCCCTTTCTATCTTTTCCATTAATTCCTTTCTCTCCTGACAGTCCCTGCAGTAGATGGCAAAGGGCATAATATTCAAACGCTGTTCGCTTATGTCATCGCCGCAGTCTTCACATGCGCCATACGTGCCTTCCACGAGCTTCCGGAGGGCGGCGTCTATCTTAATAAGCGTTTCTCTGTGCGTGCTCAACTGTTTCAGGCTTATATCCTCCGAGAGATCGACAACGGAAAGATCGCCGTCATCCATAACGGTCTCGACAAGTTGTTTCTTTTCACCGGACTTGAACTTTTTAATCTCCGACTTCGCTTCTCTTACTATGTCTTCCCTTTTCTGTACGAGCAGTTTTCTCAGCCTTTCATTCCTGTCCTTTTCGCTCTCGACAATGGATTTTTTCTGTTTCTGTTGGGCTTTAGATTTAGGCTTTACAGCCGGTATCGATGCCTTCTTTGCTTTTATCTTAGCCTTGGGTTTTACCTTCGGCTTCTGTTTCGACGCAGTTTTAGGCTTTGACTTGACCTCTATTTTTTTTGTCTTTGTAGGCATTATTTCTCCTCCGCGCCGATTTCTTCCTTAAACACCTCTATAATACTCCGAACCTTAATGCCCGCCTGTTCGAGCGCCTTCTGAACATCCATGAGTTTCGCATCCGTTACCTTTACCATAAAATTGCTGCTTGTCGCCATATTCTTACCTCCATTATTTCAATACTCCAGAACTTGAATTATACCTCCATTATCTCTTTCTCTTTATGCTGAAGGACTTCTTCAACCCTGGATATATATGAATCGGTAATTTTCTGTATCTCCTCATGCAGCTTTTTCACGTCGTCTTCGCTCAGGCGCTGCTCCTTCTCGGCCTTTTTTACCTCTTCGTTTATGTCCCTCCTGATATTCCTGACGGCAACACGCGCCTCTTCCGCCCTCTTTTTTGCAACCTTCACCAGTTCCTTTCTCCGTTCTTCGGTAAGGGCCGGTATATTAAGCCTGATTGTTTTTCCATCGTTAGAAGGGGTCAGGCCGAGGCCTGACTTAAGAATGGCCTTTTCTATTTCGGAAATTATTTTCTGCTCCCACGGCTGGATGGTTATCTGCCGGGGATCGGGTATGCCGAGCGTTGCGACCTGATTAACCGGGGTCTGAGTGCCGTAATAATCCACTGATATGCCGTCAAGCAAAGCAAGCGACGCCCTGCCTGTCCTTAAAGAGGCGAAATCTTTTTTCAAGGCGTCTACGGCTACGTTCATCCTGTCCGAAGCCTTCTTCTTGAACTCCTGCATGCGCTTACCCCACTCTTGTGCCGATCTTCCTGCCCATTATAAGGTTCTTAATATTATCTGCTTTTTTTATGTTAAATACAACTATCGGGAGGTTGTTGTCCATGCAAAGCGTTATCGCCGTTGAATCCATAACCTTGAGGTTATGCTTTATGACATCCATATATGAAATCGTATCGAACTTTTTTGCGGCAGGATCTTTCATCGGGTCTGCGGTATAAATACCGTCCACTTTAGTGCCCTTGCATATGACATCGGCCCCTATTTCCATAGCGCGGAGGGCTGCGGCGGTATCGGTGGTGAAATAAGGGTTGCCGGTGCCCGCGGCAAATATAACTATCCTGCCTTTTTCGAGATGCCGAATGGCCTTTCTTCTGATATAAGTCTCAGCCAGCTCCCTCATCTCTATTGCCGATTGCACCCTTGTCTGCAAATCGATTCTCTCCAGAGCATTCTGAAGGGCAAGGGCGTTTATAACCGTCGCGAGCATTCCCATATAGTCGGCAGAGGCCCTTTCCATGCCCTTTACCGAAGCCTCTACGCCCCTGAAAATATTGCCGCCCCCGATGACGATAGCAACCTGAACTCCCATCTTTACTATCTTTCCGACCTCGGCAGCCATATACTCTACAGTGGCAGGATCTATGCCGTATCCCCTGTCGCCCATAAGCGCTTCTCCGCTGAGCTTCAGGAGAACCCTTTTGTATTTGAGGTTTGAGGTTTGAGGTTTGAGGTTTGACTCTCTTTTCATATCAGCTTTCACAGGCTGCGCTTTTCTCCAGTCCTTCTCCAAGCTGGAAACGTGCAAATCTCCTAAGGACTATATTTTCGCCCAACTTTGCGATCTTTTCGGTTATCAAATCCTTTATCTTCTGCTTGCCTTCGGGGTCTTTTATGAAAACCTGATCTAAAAGGCATGTATCGCCGAAAAACTTGTCGAGCTTGCCCTCGATAATCTTTTCGACCACCTGAGGCGGCTTATTCGTGACCTGAGCCCTGTAAATCTCTTTTTCCCTCTCTATCATATCGGCAGTCACTTCCTCCCTCGATACATAAGTCGGGTTTGCCGCCGCTATGTGCATTGCTATATCCTTGACCAGTTCCCTGAAGTCGTCGGTTTTTGCAACGAAGTCCGTTTCGCAGTTTATCTCTACAAGCACGCCGAGTTTGTCCATGTGTATATAAGAGCCTATCAGTCCTTCGGATGCGGCCCTGCTCGCCTTCTTTGAGGCAGTAGCAAGCCCCTTCTGCCTCAACAGGTCTACGGCCTTCTCCATGTCGCCGCCGCTTTCAGAAAGCGCCTTCTTACAATCCATCATTCCCGCGCCTGTCTTTTCGCGCAGTTCCTTTACTTTATCTGCCGTAACCGTCATTCTGCGATCTCCTCCTGCGCTATTTTTTCTTCTATCCCTGCCTTTTCCGTCTCGTCTTCCGCAATCTTAGCGAGCGTTCCCCTGCCCTCAAGCACTGCATCCGCCATCTTGGATGATAAAAGTTTAATGGCCCTTATTGCATCGTCATTCCCCGGTATGACATAATCGACATCATCGGGATCGCAATTGCTATCCACAACTCCGACCAAGGGGACTGAAAGCCTTCTTGCCTCTGCAACGGCAATCTTTTCTTTCTTGGGGTCTATCACAAAAATAGCGCCGGGAAGTGCGGTCATGTCCTTTATCCCGCTAAGGTTCTTTTCGAGCTTAGTCCTCTCCTTTTCGAGCTGCGCGACTTCTTTCTTGGTCAAGACATTATACGTGCCGTCTTCCTTCATGGTCTCGATCTTTTTAAACCTCTCTATGCTCTTTCTAACGGTCAAGAAGTTTGTGAGCATACCGCCTAGCCACCTGTTGTTGACATAGAAAGCGCCTGCCCTCCGCGCCTCTTCGGCAACCGAATCCTGCGCCTGTTTTTTTGTGCCCACAAAGAGAATCGGCGCGCCTTTGGCTGCCGTATTCTTGACGAACTCATATGCCTCCTCGACCCCTTTCAATGTCTTTTGAAGGTCGACGATATGTATGCCGTTCCTTTCGCCGAAGATATATTTTTTCATCTTCGGGTTCCACCGCTTTACCTGATGTCCGAAATGCACGCCGGACTCAAGCAACTCCTTCATTGTTACAACACCCATTTTGCTTCCTCCTATGGTTTTTTCCTCCGCCCTGTCCCCTTCAACTCACAAAGTGAGACCATCCGGGAATCTTTTCAGGCGTGCGTTTTAGCTGATAAAAATAGCACAAATGACCTTTATTTTTCAAGCTGTTCAAGAAAATCATATCCCTTCAGGCAAAAACAATCCGGTGCTTAGATACCTATCTCCCCTATCGGGCAGTACTACAACAACCTTTTTACCTTTGCCGATTTTCTCCGCCGCCTTCAAAGCAGCCCACATGGCTGCGCCGGACGATATGCCTGCAAGTATTCCCTCCTTTAAAGCAAGCTGCCGCGTAGTCTCTGCCGCATCTTCATCGGTTACGGCGATTACTTCGTAGTAGATTTTAGTATTCAAAACGCCCGGATAAAAGCCCGCGCCTATGCCCGCAATCTTATGCTTGCCCGGGTCGCCTCCCGACAGGATAGGAGAAGCCGCAGGCTCCACGGCAGCTATCCATATGTCCGGATTTTTCCCTTTCAAAACTTCTCCAGTGCCTGTTATCGTTCCGCCGGTTCCAACGCCTGCAACAAAAACGTCAGGAGCGCCGCCGAGCGCGCTCATTATTTCAACGGCGGTCGTGCGGCGGTGAATTTCCGGATTTGCCTCATTCTCAAACTGATGCGGCATAAAAAAATCGGGGTTTTCTTTGAATATCTCTTCCGCCCTTTCCACAGCGCCCATCATGCCCCTGTCGCCGGCTGTCAATACAAGCTCGGCTCCAAATGCCTGAAGGAGTTGCCTTCTTTCCACAGACATCGTCTCCGGCATTGTGAGGATAAGCCTATATCCTTTTACAGCGGCCACCACTGCGAGTCCGATGCCGGTATTGCCGCTTGTGGGCTCTACAATAGTCCCGCCTTTTTTAAGATTGCCTTCCTTTTCTGCCGTCTCTATCATGGAAATCGCAATCCTGTCTTTGACGGAGCCGCCGGGATTAAAACCCTCAAGTTTAGCCCATATCTCAGCGCTCTTTTCAGAAGCCATCCTGTTAATTCTGACTAAAGGCGTGTTCCCGATAAGGCCCAAAATATTTTCATGAAGCTTCATGCTACCTCCCCGCGTGTTATAACTTCCAACTATTATATGCTAAAATTATAAATTATGATAAGCATCGGTTTTTCACCGTGTCCTAACGATACTTTTATCTTTTATGCGCTCGTCAATAAAAAAATAGACGTAAAAGGCATCGATATAAACCCGGTTATCGAAGATGTGGAAACATTAAATCGGCTTGCAATAAAAAAGGCTTTGGATGTCACAAAGATATCATGCCACGCATTTTACTACCTCCAGGACAACTATAATTTCCTTCGTTCGGGCGGCGCGTTCGGTAGGGGATGCGGGCCGCTGCTGGTAGCCGACAAAAATTTCAAATTTCAAATTTCAAATTTCAAATTTCAAAACCTAAAAATAGCGATCCCCGGCGAGCTTACAACGGCATTTCTCTTATTAAACCTTTATTTGTCCTCCCCCCAAGGGGGTCTTCGACCAAAGGGGTCTTCGACAAACTCATCACTGTCTTTTATTGCCATGCCTTTTTACGAAATCATAAACGCTGTCAGCGAAGGCAAGGCAGATGCCGGTTTGATAATACATGAAAGCCGCTTCACCTATCCTGATTACGGCCTTGAAAAGGTTATAGACCTTGGAGACTGGTGGGAAAAGGAGACCGGGCTGCCCATTCCACTCGGCGGCATAATCGCAAAAAAATCCCTCGGCATGCCAGCCGTTAAAACCATTGAATCCCTCATACGGGCGAGTGTAGAATATTCGATGTTGCATAGAGACGAGGTTATGCCTTATATTAAGCAGTATTCGCAGGAATTGTCGGAGGATGTGGTAATGAAGCACATTTCGCTCTACGTCAACGATTATACTATCGATATAGGCGCTGAAGGAGAAAACGCGCTCCGTGAATTATTTAAAAAGGCGCGGAAAATAAACTTATGCCTGCACCCATAAGCGAATTCATTAAAGAGCCGAAGATAGCCTATTTTTCCATGGAAATCGGCGTCAGGAGCGATATGCTCACCTACAGCGGAGGGCTCGGGATCCTTGCGGGTGACACCATTAAGTCGACAGCCGACCTGAACCTTCCGGTGGTGGCGGTAACCATCCTCACGAAAAAAGGATATTTCAAGCAGGAACTCGATATCTACGGCAGACAATCCGAACTTCCGGACGAGTGGGATCCGAACAACTTCATGACCCCTCTTAAAGAACGGGTAATCGTAAATATCGAGGGAAGGGACGTCCAGATCGGCGCATGGCTCTATGCTGTAGAAAGCATGAGAGGCAGCAAGGTGCCGATTATATTCCTCGACACGGACTTCCCCGAAAATGCCCCTGAAGACAGGGGAATTACGCACCACCTGTACGGAGGCGACCAAACTTACAGGCTCAAGCAGGAAATAGTCCTGGGAATAGGCGGCTTCAGGATGCTCGACGAACTGGATTTCGAGATAAAGAAATATCATATGAACGAAGGCCATTCGAGCCTGCTGACCGTCGAACT
>JACREW010000272.1 GCA_016212685.1 Nitrospirota bacterium | reverse complement strand
GATGCGGTCAAGCAAATACTTTTCGAGATGGAATTCCGGCAATAATAAATGCATCTTAAATATCTTATAAAAGCCTTTCCGGCTATTGCTCAATAGTTACATAATCGGTTATTATATGAGCCGAATTTTTTTATTAGAGGAGACGCATAGAGATTAAAATGTCCGACATTGTTGAAAAAGATACAGCGGAACTGGAGATTCTCCGACACAGCACATCCCACATCATGGCGCATGCCGTAAAGGATTTATTTCCCGAAGTAAAATTCGCGATAGGCCCTGCAATCGAAGATGGTTTTTACTACGACTTCGACAGGCCTGCCGCGTTCGCTCCGGAAGACCTCGCGAAGATCGAAAAGAGGATGAAGGAGATAATAAAAAAGAATAACCCTTTTGTCCGCAAGGAAATCTCAAAGGCAGAGGCAATCGAGATATTCGGGCAGAAAGGTGAAAATTATAAGGTCGAGCTGCTTCAGGAAATCCCCGACGATACTGTTTCTTTGTACGAAGAAGGCGGTTTCGTTGATCTGTGCAGGGGGCCTCATTTGCCTAAGACGGGAATGGTCAAGGCATTCAAACTCTTGAGCATTGCTGGCGCATATTGGCGGGGAGATGAGAGAAATAAGATGCTCCAGAGGATTTACGGCACTGCGTTCGAGACAAAAGAGGAGCTGGACGCGTATCTTAATTTCCTCGAAGAGGTCAAAAAAAGGGATCACAGGAAGCTCGGCAGGGAACTCGATCTCTTCAGCATGAACGACGAGATCGGCGCAGGTCTTATCCTGTGGCATCCCAACGGCGCGATCATCAGAAAGACCATCGAGGATTTCTGGAGAAACGAGCATTTTAAGGCTGACTATAAGATTCTTTATACCCCGCATATCGCAAGGCTCGACCTCTGGAAGACGAGCGGGCATGTGGAGTATTACAGCGAGAATATGTATTCGCCTATGGATATCGACGGCGTGGACTATGAACTTAAACCCATGAACTGTCCTTTTCATATCGCCATTTACAAAAGCGGCCTGCGAAGCTACCGTAATCTGCCAATCCGTTATGCCGAACTGGGAACAGTGTACCGGTACGAGCGGTCCGGCGTTCTTCACGGCCTTCTGAGGGTGAGGGGGTTTACGCAGGACGATGCCCATGTTTTTTGCAGGGAAGATCAGATCGAAGAGGAGATCCAGAATGTCCTCAACTTCACTGTTTTTGTCCTCGCTACATTCGGTTTCGATAACTACGATATATATCTTTCCACACGGCCTGAAAAGTTCGTCGGCACTCCTGAAAGCTGGGAGCGGGCAACCGATGCGCTGCGGCTCGCGCTTGAGAAGCGAGGGCTTGCCTACCGGATCGACGAGGGCGGCGGGGCTTTCTACGGGCCGAAGATAGATATAAAGATAAAGGATTCGCTCAACAGGTCATGGCAGTGCAGCACTATTCAGGTCGATTTTAATAATCCTGAAAGATTCGATGTCACATACCGCGGAAGCGACGGAAAAGAACACAGGCCTATAATGATTCACCGGGCGTTGATGGGTTCGCTCGAGAGATTCTTCGGCGTGCTTATCGAGCATTACGCGGGCGCGTTTCCGTTATGGCTTGCGCCGGTTCAGGTGTCGGTATTGACAATCGCGGAACGGCACGGCGATTACGCGCAGGAAATAGGCAGGGCGCTGAAGAATTCGGACATAAGGACCGAAATAAATACGGATAACGAAAAGATAGGGTATAAGATACGGGAAGCGACCGTGAGAAAAATACCGTATCTTGTTATAATAGGCGACAAGGAAGTTTCGGATAAGATGATAACGGTCAGAAAAAGGAACGGAGAAAATATAGGGCCGTTTACAGCGGAACAGTTTACGGATATAATAAAAGGCGAAATAACCGGCAAAAAGTGATATTGGAGATTACTCCAAAACTACCTATGGAGGTGAGAGCATAAGCAAGGACATTAGATTTAACGAAGGTATCAGGGTGCGGGAAGTAAGGCTCATCGATGATGAAGGCAAGCAGGTAGGCGTTACGCCCATTCAGGAGGCTCTCCGGTTGGCGCGTGAAAGAGGGTATGACCTCGTTGAAGTAGCCCCCAATGCCGTTCCTCCTGTATGCAGGATAATGGATTACGGCAAGTACAAATATCAGATGAGCAAAAAACATACGGCGAGAAAGACCGTCGATGTCAAAGAGGTGAAAATAAGGCCGCAGATAACCGACCACGACCTTCAGCTCAAGATAAAGAATATAAAGCGGTTTCTTGACGACGGAGACAAGGCGAAGGTTACCATGTTTTTCAGGGGCAGGGAAATCATAAGGCCGGAGATCGGAATGAAGTTGTTTGAAAAAGTAATAGAATTGCTTACCGGCAAGTTTCAGGTGGAACAGCCGCCGAAGCGGGAAGGTAAGAGCATAACGATGGTGATAGCGCCATCAAGCAAATAAAGAGAGGAGAATAAAATGCCGAAGATGAAGACCCACAGGGGCGCTGCCAAGAGGTTTAAGGTAACGGGCAGCGGAAAAATAAAGAGATACAGGGCATGCAGGAGCCACCTTTTGACGGGCAAGCCGGCCAAGAGGATGAGAGGGCTCAGGCAGAGCAGTCTGGTGCCGGAAGTGCAGCATGACAATGTAAAGAAGCTTTTGCCGTACATGTTCTAAACTGCGTTAGGCGTCAGGCGTGGAGCGTCAGCGCACGACTTTCGACGCATTCCGCTTGACGAGAATGTTTTTTATTTATTAAACTATACATCTTTTAAAGTAACGAATTTGAGGAGGAAGTAAAATGCCGAGGGCAAAAGGCGGTTATAAGACAAGGAAATACCATAAAAAAGTCCTTGATATGGCAAAAGGGCAGTACGGCGGCAGAAAGCGCGTATATAAGGTGGCTGCCCAGGTTGTGGATAAAGGACTTCTTGCCGCGTATAAAGACAGGAAACTCAAAAAGCGCGAATTTAGGGCGCTGTGGATTGCGAGGATCAATGCGGCCGTCAGATCCCTCGGGGTGTCCTACAGCCTGTTTATGAACAATCTGAAAAAGGCGAATATTACCCTCAACAGAAAAGCCCTTGCCGATCTGGCGTATAATGATCCCAAGACATTCGGCGAACTTGTAAATCAAGTTAAAGCAAATTAAGAGTTAACGAGTGAAGAGTTGAGGGGATGGAAGACCTTAAGCAGACATTCCTCAAAGAAGTAAGCGCTGTAAACAATCTTTCCGATTTATCGAATCTCAGGGTCAAATACCTCGGCAGAAAAGGGATTATAACCGCTCAGTTAAAATCCCTGTCCGCGCTTCCTCCGGAGGAAAGGCCGTTACACGGCAAAAAAATAAATGATATAAAAGAATTCATCGAAGCCGCTCTCGATTCGGGGGAATTACGGTTTAAGCAGGAAGAATTAAAGAAGCAATTGCTTTCGGATTCGGTTGACGTTACTTTAAGCGGTAAATTCGTTCCCTTCGGCAGGTCGCATCCTATAAATAAGGTTCTTTCGGAAGTAACGGACATCTTTGTCAAGATGGGATTCAGCGTAGAGGAAGGGCCCGAGGTTGAACTCGACTATTATAATTTCGAGGCATTGAACATACCGAAGGATCATCCGGCGCGGGATATGCAGGATACGTTCTATATAAGCGATGACATGGTATTAAGAACCCATACGTCGCCGGTTCAGGTGCGGGTTATGGAAAAAAGAAAACCGCCGGTGCGGTTTATAGCTCCCGGCAAGGTTTACCGCTGCGATGCGGATATAACACATACGCCGATGTTCCATCAGGTCGAGGGTTTCATGGTGGATAAGGGCATAGCGTTCAGCAATCTTAAAGGGGTCTTAGAGGCGTTTCTCCACCGGATGTTCGGCGCCGATACTCCGGTGCGCTTCAGGCCGAGTTTCTTCCCTTTTACAGAGCCGTCCGCGGAAGTGGATATCGGATGCATATTGTGCGGCGGGGCGGGATGCAGGGTCTGCAAGGGTTCGGGATGGCTCGAAATATTAGGGGCCGGGATGGTAAACCCGAAGGTCTTCGAGCATGTAGGCTACGACCCCGAAGAATATTCGGGCTTTGCGTTCGGCATGGGAATAGAGAGGATAGCGATGCTTAAGTATTCGATAGATGACATCAGACTGTTTTATGAAAATGACATTAGATTTTTGAGGCAGTTTTAAATGCGGATACCCCTTGAATGGCTGAGAGAATTTGTCGCGGTT
>JACREW010000274.1 GCA_016212685.1 Nitrospirota bacterium | reverse complement strand
TCAAGAACAGATCGCAGAAAAAGCAGATATAAGCCCTAATTATCTTAGCCGTATTGAATGCGGCAAAGAGAACCCAACCCTTGATATGCTCATCAAACTTTCCCATGCCCTTGAGGTTGAGATGTGGGAGATATTTGATTTCGGGCATGTTGCGGGCCGTAAAGACCTAAAGGAAGCTATTCAAAGTTTTGCCAGAACTGCTGATGAGCCTACACTCCGCCTTGCCTTAAAAATCATCCGCACAGTAAGCAGGTAAACTCCCATCCCTTCATTAACTTACTTTTTTCAAATATGATAAAATAGAATAAAATTAATTGAAGATGGAGGTGTGTAGATGGGATTGGCAACAGCCAAACAAATAAAGCATCCTTATATTTCAGTTAATCCCAGAATATCAAAAGGCAGTCCTGTTATTTCAGGCACGAGAGTAAGGGTTATAGATATAGCAATAGAATACGAAAGAATAGGGCTTACCCCTGACCAGATTATAGAAGCTCATCCGCACCTGACCCTTGAGGCGGTTCACGATGCCCTTTCCTATTACTATGAGAATAGAGCTTATTTTGACGAAAAAATAAGGAAAGAAAAGGATTTTATAAAAAGGGTTTCACAAAAAGCTCCTTCTATTTTAAGAAAGACTCGTGGCTAAATTAAGATTCTACCTGAACGAAAGTGTTAATATAGCAGTTGCTAATGGACTAAGAAGGAGGGGCATTGAAGCTATATCCTCAAAAGATGCCGGCAACCTCGGACTTTCTGATGAAGAACAGCTTAACTATGCAATAAGAAAAGGTTTTGTTATCGTTACGCATGATACTGATTTTTTGGCAATGACAATGAATTTTGAACATAAAGGGATTGTTTATGTGCATCAGCAAAAATACGGTGTGGGAGATTTGGTTAGAAGGTTAAAATTGCTTTGGGAAATTGCTGATAGTGAAGACTTGTTAAATCATGTGGAGTTTTTGTAATGCAAATATAAAGGCAACAGAAAACAATAGACTAATAAAAGGAGGAAACATGAACAAGGATAAGATCAAAGCCTTAGAAATGGCTATTTCACAAATCGAGAAAAACTTCGGGAAGGGCTCTATAATGAGGCTCGGCGCCGGCGAGGTTGCGGAAGGTGTGCAGGCTATACCGACCGGTTCTCTGACCCTCGATATCGCTACGGGAATCGGCGGATTTCCAAAAGGAAGGGTTATCGAGATATTCGGCCCCGAATCGTCGGGAAAAACAACCCTTGCCCTGAATGCCATAGCGCAGGCGCAGAAGATGGGCGGAGTCGCGGCATTCATAGACGCCGAGCATGCCCTCGATGTTAATTATGCGGCAAGGCTTGGGGTAAACGTGGAAGACCTTCTGGTGTCGCAGCCCGATACGGGAGAGCAGGCGCTTGAAGTGACGGAAACACTTGTAAGAAGCGGCGCGGTAGATATAGTGGTAATAGATTCCGTTGCCGCTCTTGTTCCGAAGGCCGAGATTGAAGGCGATATGGGAGATTCCCATATGGGGCTTCAGGCCCGGCTTATGAGCCAGGCATTAAGAAAACTTACGGCGGCCATATCAAAATCGCTCACCACCGTAATCTTCATCAATCAGATAAGGATGAAGATCGGAGTTATGTTCGGCAATCCGGAAACGACAACCGGAGGCAATGCCCTGAAATTTTACTCTTCCATGAGGCTCGATATAAGGAAAATAGACAGCCTTAAAGAGGGGCAGGAAATTATCGGAGGAAGGGTGAGAGTTAAGATAGTCAAGAACAAGGTTGCACCGCCTTTCAGGCAGACCGAGTTCGACATATACTTTAATGAAGGCATATCGAGGCTGGGTGAGATAATAGACCTCGGAGTAGACAATGGGATTATTGAAAAAGCCGGTGCGTGGTACAGCTACAGCGGCAATAAGATAGGGCAGGGAAGGGAGAATGTCAGGGAATATCTTAAGAACAACTCCGAGACAGTAGCGGAGATAGAGCAGAGGATAATGGAGACGTCAGGGCTGAAGAAATAATGGATATAAACGAACTTCTGAAAAGCGCTTGTTCATTAAAGGCGTCCGATATCCACATGAAAGTGGGATCGCCTCCTGTCTTCAGGATCAACGGCGCTCTTGTTCCGCAGAAGGCGCATTCGATTATCAAGCCTGATGATGCACAGAATATCGTCATGTCTGTGATGGGGCAGCGTCAGAGAGAGACGTTTGATAAAAATCGAGATGTCGATTTCTCCTATAGCCTGCCCGGAATCGGAAGATTCAGATGCAATGCATTTTCACAGCGGGGCACCATAGGCATTGTTTTCAGGATCATACCTTATGGTATTCCGAGAATAGAAGACCTTTTATTGCCCGATGTCGTTAAAAAGATATCTTCCGAAGAGCGTGGCTTGATACTCGTAACCGGAACGACTGGAAGCGGCAAATCTACAACGCTTGCCTCGATGATTGATTATATAAACTCAAACAAGTCTGTAAATATCGTGACAATAGAGGACCCTATAGAGTATATCCATAAGGATAAGATGGGCATAGTGAATCAGAGAGAGATCGGCGACGATACGTTGTCTTTCAGTAAAGCGCTTAGGGCGGCATTAAGGCAGGACCCCGATGTTATACTCGTAGGAGAGATGAGAGACCTTGAAACCATAGAGATTGCCCTGACGGCGGCTGAGACCGGCCACTTAGTGCTGAGCACGCTTCATACGCTGGATGCGGCAGAGACCGTCAACAGGATAATCTCGGTTTTCCCTCCGAACCAGCAGAACCAGATAAGAATACAGCTTGCGTCTGTTTTAAAAGGCGTAATATCGCAGAGGCTGGTGCCAAAGGCGGATGGAAATGGCCGGGTTTCGGCAGTCGAAGTGTTGATAGCGACTGCCACTGTCAGGAACTGTATTGTCGACCCTGAAAAGACGGCGGCTATTAGAGATGTAATAGCACAGGGCAAAAATCTTTACGGCATGCAGACATTTGACCAGTCGCTCTTTGACCTCTTGCAGAGGGGTCTGATAGCCTATGACGAGGCCGTGCGGCAGGCGACGAATCCTTCAGATTTCGCGTTGAAGGTTAAAGGCATACAGTCCGGAGGCGATGCTGCCCTTGAATCTAATAAAGAGCAAAAAACAGACGAATTCAAGATCGAAAGGTTTTGAGGCCGATGATAAAAACGCCCTTGAATCCGCGCTGAAAAACGCGTTCAGGCTGCTTGGTTACAGGGACAGAAGCGAAAAAGAGATGCTTGAGAAGTTGATGCAAAAGGGCTTTTCGGCGGAGGTTGCCGGCAATGCCGTTGCGTATTTAAAAAACAGGGGTTTTATAGATGACAGAAGGTTTGCCGGGATTTTAAAGAAAACTGCCGCTGAAAGAAAACATTTAGGCAGGAGCGGTACGCTGGCTTATCTGATAAACAAGGGCATCTCCGGCGATATCGCGGATGAAATTTTGGGAGATGAGGATGATTATCTCGATACCGCAAGGAATCTTATCGAGAAAAAAATGAGGAGTTTGAAATCGTGCGATGGAGAGACCATAAAGAGAAGACTATGGGGAATGCTTGCAAGAAGGGGCTTTTCTTATGGAACAATAAATAAGGCGTTAAAATCTTTCGATTTAAAGGAGGAATGAAATGAGGTCAAGAAAAGGTTTCTATGCGATTTTATTTACGGTTTTATGTTTTTTGGTCGGGTGCGCGTCGTCTTCCATACGTTTTACACAGGAGGAAATAAAGGCTTACCCCCTCGATGTGCAGGAAAAGATAATAAAGGGTGAAGTGTCCCCCGGGATGACTACGCAGCAGGTGAGGTACGCCTGGGGATCTCCGGACAGCGTGAGGCAGCTCGAACAGGAGGGCGGGAAGTCTAAAGAGGAATGGATTTATACATCGGTATTAGGAGCCTTTAAGACAAGGCTTGTATTTATTGACGGCAAGCTTACTTATATTATAAGCACGGAGCCCGGCAGGGTAGGGAAATAGAGGACCGGATGAAGAGTTCTGAGATCAGGAATTCGTTCTGGGATTTTTTCAAATCGAAGGGACACGAGATAGTCAAAAGTTCCTCGCTGATACCGAGACACGACCCTACGCTGCTTTTCGCTAACGCGGGAATGGTGCAGTTCAAATCGGTTTTTCTCGGTGAAGAAAAAAGACCGTATACGAGGGCCGTATCCTGCCAGAAATGCATGAGGGCCGGCGGCAAACACAGCGACCTTGAAAACGTGGGACATACCGCCCGCCATCATACATTTTTCGAGATGCTCGGCAACTTTTCCTTCGGAGATTACTTCAAAAGGGATGCGATACTCTTTGCATGGGAACTTCTCACCGAATGGTATAAACTGCCGAAAGACAAGCTCTGGGTCTCGGTGTATGAGGATGACGATGAGGCCGAAGGATTGTGGAAGGAAGTCACAGATATCTCATCCGGACAGATAGTAAGGCTTGGCGCAAAGGATAATTTCTGGCAGATGGGAGACACAGGACCATGCGGCCCGTGCTCGGAGATAATCATCGATCAGGGAGAAGACGTAGGGTGCGGCAAAGCGGACTGTAAGGTCGGATGCGACTGCGACAGGTATCTGGAACTATGGAACCTCGTTTTCATGCAGTTCAACCGCGACGAATCCGGCAATCTGACCCCGCTTCCCAAGCCGAGCATAGATACGGGAATGGGGCTTGAGAGAATAACCGCTGTTCTGCAAGGCAAACGTAATAATTTCGATTCCGACCTTTTTGCCCCTATCATATCCGCAGTCGAATCGTTATCCGGCGTATCTTACGGCAAGAGACCGGAAACGGACATTTCCATACGGGTAATGGCGGACCATCTGAGGACTATGACGTTTCTGCTTTCCGAAGGACTGATTCCTTCCAATGAGGGAAGGGGATATGTATTAAGGCGTATTATAAGAAGGGCATCAAGACATGCAAAATTACTCGGTCTTGCCAATAATAGTAACAGTGCTGTCCTGTATAAATTGATGGATCCGGTTGTGGATGCTATGGGCGGTGTTTATCCCGAACTTGTTCAGGAAAGGGAACGCTCGGCAAAGGTCCTGATGTTCGAAGAGGAGCGTTTTACAAAAACCCTTGAGCAGGGGATGAGGATACTCGATGGAGTGATCGAGGGATTAAAGAAAACAGGCATAAAGATTATTCCGGGCGACGAGTTGTTTAAGCTTTACGATACCTATGGATTTCCGCTTGACCTTGCGCGGGATATCGCAATGGATAACAATCTCCTTATAGATGAGGGCGGTTTTAACAAGGAGATGGAGATACAGAGGGAAAGGGCCAGGGCCTCATGGGTGGGCGAAGAAGAGGCCATAGCATCCATTTATAAAGAATTGCTGTCGGAAATAGGCGAGACGGTATTTGTAGGCTACGACGTTTTGGAATCGGAAGCGGTCATTAAGGCGATACTGAAAGAAGGGAAGGTCGTAACAGAGGCGTCCGAAGGCGATGAAGTCGAACTGTTTTTAGATAAAACGCCTTTTTACGGCGAATCCGGCGGCCAGTCGGGCGATGCCGGAATAATTTTCACTGATACTAAAGAGGCCGCTGTGGCCGACACAAAAAAGGAAGTAGGCCTGCATGCCCATATTGTAAAAATTAAAAAAGGAAGTTTTAAGGTATGGGATAAGGTGAGGTGCGTTGTGGATAAGGAGAAAAGGATGTCCACCGCCCGGAATCATACGGCAACGCATTTGCTCCATACGGCATTGAGAACCGTCTTAGGCGAACACGTCAAACAGGCAGGGTCCCTCGTGTCTCCCGAAAGGATGCGCTTTGACTTCAGCCATTTCTATCCTGTGGACAGAAAAGAGATAGAGGCTATAGAGAATATAGTAAATGGAAAGATCCTTGAGAATATAAAGGTCGAGACGAATATTATGGATATCAGGGACGCCCTTAAGACCGGGGTTATAGCCTTATTCGGCGAAAAGTACGGAGAGAAGGTGAGGGTCGTAAGCGTACCGGGTTTCAGTAGTGAACTCTGCGGCGGAACTCACTGCAAAATGACGGGAGATATGGGGATATTCGTTATCGCCTCGGAAGGAAGCGTGGCTTCCGGCATAAGGAGGATAGAGGCATTTACCGGAAAGGCCGCCTTTGATTATCTCAGGCAAAAGAGCAATGAACTGGCTAAAATAGCTGATACCCTTAAGACCGATAACCCGTATGAAAGAGTCGGAAAACTTCTCGAAGACATAAAGGCCGTTGACAAAGATATGGAGACATTGAAGTCTAAGATGGCCTCCCAGAGCTCATCCTCGATTGTGGACAACGCAAAAGAAATAGACGGCCTTAAAGTTCTCGTGCATCGTTTTGATAATCTTGAACAGAAAGACTTGAGGGTGCTTGCGGATAATGTGAGGGACAGGCTCGGCTCCGGCATTATAGTTTTGGCATCTGTAAAGGACGGTCAGGCGTCAATGGTGGCGATGGTTACCAATGACCTTGTGAAACGTTTCAGCGCAGGGGATATTCTCAAGAAGGTTGCCTCGACTGCGGGAGGCAGGGGCGGCGGAAAGGCGGAGATGGCGCAGGGAGGGACAAAAGAGATAGAAAGGCTGGACAAGGCGCTCGATTCGGTATATGATTTAATCAAACAAGTAAGAAGTAAGAACTGAGAACTGGAAAGTGAGGAGTAAAGATATTTTTTCTACTTCCTACTTCTTAACTTCTCACTTCCTACTTATACTAAAACTGGAGGTGTTTTATGACAATTTTCGATGTTGTGAAAAATGCAATGATGGCAGGCTTCGGCGTTCAGGAGAAGGTAAAGGAGTTTATAGACGAACTCGTTAAGAAAGGGGAATTGAGCGATTCGCAGGGCGCAAAGCTTGTTAAGGAATGGACCGAAAAAGCGGATAAAAACACATCCGAACTCAGCAAGAGCATCTCTGATCTTGTGACAAAGACGATCGAAAAGATAAGCTTACCCACGAGAGAGGACATATCACAGCTTAACAAAAAGATAGAAGAACTTTCCGAGAGGCTCAAGAAGCTGGAAGGATAGTGGATATCGCAAGACTTACCCGTACATATAAGTCGGCCAGGAGGCTGCAGCAGATAATACATGTATTCCTCAAGTACGGCTTCGGGCAGATCGTCGACCAGATACAACTCGGAAGATACATTCCTTTTAAAAAACGGCTTAAGTCCTTTGGAATGTGGCCTGCCCTTAAGGGGCCTACGGTTCCCGAAAGGCTCAGGATGGCCTTTGAAGAACTCGGCCCTACATTTATAAAACTCGCGCAGGTTTTATCTTCGCGTCCCGATTTGATTACGGTCCCTTTTGCCGACGAATTAAAGAAACTTCAGGATGAAGTTCCGCCCTTTCCGGTACATGATGCCAAAAGGATCATAGAAGAAGACACAGGCCTTCCGATGGATAAGATATTCGATTCTTTTTGCGAAATCCCGATCGCGGCCGCATCCATTGCGCAGGTGCACAGCGCAAAGCTTCTTGACGGCTCAAGCGTTGTGGTCAAGGTGCAAAGGCCCAATATCAGGGAGCAGATAGAAACGGATATCAATATCCTGACAACAATCGCAAAACTCCTCGACAGGCACGTGCCCGAAAGCAGGTTCTTCAACCCGTCGGGCATCGTGGATGAGTTTTCTAAAACGGTCAGAAAGGAGATGGATTTTGTAGAGGAGTCAAGGAACTGCGGCAGGCTCAGGAAGAACTTCGAAGGAAGCGAGGATGTGTACATTCCAAAGATTTATCCCGGACTTATTACCGAAAAAGTCCTTGTAATGGAGATGATACAAGGCGTGAGGATCGACGATTTAGCGGCGATAGACCTGATGAATATTGATAGAAAGAGAATCGCAAAGGCGGGGATCGACGCGTATTTCAAACAGATACTCGAGGACGGCTTTTTCCATGCAGACCCGCATCCGGGCAATATTTTCGTAATGCCTGCGGGCATGATCGCTTTTCTCGATTTCGGCATCGTAGGAAGGGTTTCCGAAGAACTCAAGGAAACTATGGCAAACACTTTTTTAGCGCTTATCGGAAGGGATTTCGACACCCTCATAGACCAGTACATAGAACTCGGCATAGTCCCCGAAGAAATAGATGTAGACGCATTCAGAAAGGATTTTAAGGCGGATTTATCCGATCTCCTAGAACCCCTGTACGGCCTTACTTTGCAAGAGATTAATTTTGCCCAGTATCTGGATACCATTACTCATCTGGCTATAAAGCATAACCTCAAAATACCCTCAGACCTGCTGCTCATCAACAAGGCTATGCTCATATTGGAGAATATCGGGAGGCAGCTCGATCCGGACTTCGACTTTATTGCCGCTTCGGAGCCTTACGCCTCTAAGCTCGTGCGGAAGAGATACAGCCCTTCACGCCTTTATGATAAGGCAAAGAAAAATATAGTCGATATCGGTGATTTCGCATTACTCTTTCCGAGGCAGATGAAGCAGATAATAAAAAAGATATTGAAGGATGACATCCATGTGAAGATGTATCACGTCAACCTTCCGGCGTTTATAAAGGACATGGACAAATCGAGCAACCGGATATCCTTTGCCATGATCATCAGCGCCATGCTCGTAAGTTCGGCGATCATGCACGCTTCGGGCATAGGCCCGACCATATTCGGCATGTCCCTCCTCGGCCTCACCGCCTTCGGTTTCGCGTTTCTGTTCGGCATCTGGCTTATCATTTCGATAATACGGTCAGGAAGGCTATGAAGCAATCAACTTAATTTAATCAACCGGCAGGTAACTTAATTCCCCCTCTTGACAAATGTTTTTTAAACAGGATAAAATCAGTCCGAAATGAGAATAACGAGAGAAACCGACTATGCGATGCGGTGCATCCGGTATGGATCGAAATCAGGAATATTCTAATCGATAAACTTAAGAAATATGACTTTCATTTTTTTTTGCCAAAAAACAGGACAGCTTCTGTCCGATATTAAATAAAAGGAGGGTTTAAAAATGGCAGAGGACACATTGTACCAATGGAAACCTGTCAAAGGCTTCGCCCTTTCCGGACTGTTCTGGGGGGGAGTCTCGGTATTGATCGGATTGATAATCTCAATCCAGTTATGGAAACCGGAACTGAATATCGCGCCGTTTCTCACTTACGGCAAATTGAGGGCAGTTCATGTGAACGGCCTCGCCTTCGGATTCGCGGTGGCCGAGATATTCGCGCTGAGTTATTACATGGTTCAGCGTCTGACGAGGGTGCCGCTGTTGTTCCCGAAACTTGCAATGGTTCAGCTCTATATCTTCAATGCAGCCATTGCTGCGGCTGCGGTCAGTCTCCTTGCCGGCATGACACAGTCAAAGGAGTACGCCGAATTGGAATGGCCGCTCGACATCGGCGTGGTTATTTTGTGGGTTATGTTTGCAGTGAATATTTTCGGGACCATCATTAAGCGTAAGGAAGAGCAGATGTATATATCGCTCTGGTATCTAATAGCAACAGTTATTGCCGTTGCCGTTCTTTATATCGTAAATAACCTTGCCATTCCGGTGGGACTTTTCAAGTCGTATTCGATATTCGCGGGCGTAAATGACGCTAATATCGAGTGGTGGTACGGGCATAATGCAGTCGGATTTGTGTTCACAAC
>JACREW010000268.1 GCA_016212685.1 Nitrospirota bacterium | reverse complement strand
TAGAGGCTAAAAAGAAAAAGGAGGTCAAATAAGTATGCAGGATGTCGTGTCTCAAGTATCGAATTTCATAGACCTTAACTGGATGAATATGACCTATCTTTTTCTGGTAGGATTTGTAGGAGGTCTCGTAAGCGGGTTCATAGGCTCCGGAGGCGCATTCGTGCTTACGCCGGGAATGATGAGCCTGGGCGTTCCGGGGCTTGTTGCAGTTGCGAGTAATATGTGCCATAAGTTTCCAAAGGCGCTGGTCGGCTCCATCAAACGCGCGAAGTACGGACAGGTGGATGTAAAGCTGGGAATTATTCTCGGAATATCCGCGGAAGCAGGCGTACTTTACGGGGCGCACATTCAGGAGAATATTAAAAAGGCATTCGGTGACGCGGGTTCCAACCTGTATGTGAGCGTTGCCTTTGTAGTTATACTCGGAATTGTCGGGACTTTTGTGCTGAGGGACGCATGGGAGACCTATAAGTCGGGGACAACAGACGCCGAAGAAAAAGTCACAAAGCTTGCGAAATGGGTTCAGTCCATCAATATCCCGGGCACAATGATGTATTTCAAGAGCATTAACGCAAGGGTTTCCGTACTGTTCACCATTCCCCTCGGCTTTGCAACAGGCATGCTGGCGGCAACCATAGCTGTAGGCGGATTTATCGGTGTGCCCGCAATGATCTATGTGCTCGGCGCGCCGAGCCTTATGTCATCTGCAACAGAGCTGGTAATAGCCTTTGTTATGGGTCTCGGCGGTTCTTTCAAATACGCCATGAGCGGGCTTGTGGATATAAGGCTTGCAATGATAATTCTTGCCGGCTCCCTTTTCGGCATTCAGCTCGGCGCGATTGGAACTACTTATGTGAAGCCTTTTATGATAAAGATGGTTATGGGCGTTATTATGGTAACAGTCCTCTTCAGCCGCGCATTGATGGTGCCGGTATACATGTCACAGCTCGGCCTCATAGTCGAGCTTGGAGATACTGCGGTAAAGGCTTTGAAGAGCACGAGCTTTGCCATAATGATATTCGCACTGGCTATGGGAGCATTTATAGTCCTTAAGGCAATGTGGCAGGGACGACAGGCAGAAAGATTATCCGCGCGGAAAGCTGTAAGTCATAGTAAAATTTAAATAATGGGCCAAGTACGGATAGGAAGGTATGGGAAAATGCTGGTAGCAATAGACGGCTCGGAGTCCGGCTTTCATGCCTTAAGACAGTCATTTAAGCTCGCCTCAAACGAGAAGAGCTGGATTACTGTTGTCTGCGTTGTTCCGTCTTATGAGGGCGATCTCGATACGGTCGCCCTCGGCCATGTCATGGATTCCATAAGAAAGCCCTGCGAGCAGGCGCTTGAAGAGGCAAAGAGAATAGCCAAGTCCGAAGGCGCTTTGATAAAGACCGTTTGCGAAGAAGGGGAGCCTTACGAAAGGATTATAGATCTCTCCGAGGAAGAAAACGCCGAACTTATTATCATGGGAAGACGGGGCATGACACGGCTTGAAAGGGCTCTCATGGGAAGCGTTACGGCCCGTGTCATCGGGCACAGCCGGAGGGATGTGCTGATTGTGTCGAGGGACGCGTCGATAGGCTGGAATAAAATCCTTATAACCACCGACGGTTCGAAATACAGCAAGGCTGCGACAGAGATGGCCATAGATTTCGCAGCGGCGTATGGAGGTGAACTCAAAGTCCTCTCCATAGTCGATGTGCCCGCGGAATTCTACGGGGAAGCCCCCGATGCCGTCGAGGATTTGGTCAATAAGGCAAAGGCATATGTGGATGATGTAAAAAAACAGGCCGAAGCCGCAGGCATAAAGACAGAGACCCTCGTAAGGGAGGGCGAGACGTACAGGATGATACTGGATATCGCGGAAGATCTGGGTGTGAACGCTATCGTGATGGGCTCTCACGGACGGACAGGATTGAGGAGGCTGCTTATGGGAAGCGTAACGGAAAAGGTAATCGGTTACGCTTCATGTCCTGTGCTTGTAGTCAAGTCGTAGGGAGGAATGTCACTCAAGAAAAAAATAGCCCTCGGTTTTTTAATCAGCGCCTTTATCATCGCCATACTCGCAACATTCGAATATATCAATTTTATAGAGATCAAAAAAGAGATAAGGAATCTCGAACTTGCCGATACCATAAGAAGCAAGTCGCTTCAGTTGAGAAGGCATGAGAAAAACTTTTTCCTCTACGGGATGCCGAAGGCTGCCGAGGAATCGGAGGCTATTCATAAATATTTACGGGAACTGAACACAGTTCTCGACGGTAATGACAAGGCCGGGAAATTGGCTCACCTTAAGAACCGCATAAATGAATACGGCGCGAGATTTAATAAAATAGAGTTGTCCGTAAAAGATATGACGGATGAATTCCAAAGGGCGAAGGGCTCTTATGCGAGATACAATAAATTTTTTCCTCTCATAGAATTGACCTTCATGGAGAGTCCCGATCAGGCGGCTGAATTTTTAGAGAAGGTGTTTTTATTGCCTCAGCAGCACAGGCTCATTATCGGATTAAAGGAGCTTTATTCGGACATGCAGATTTTAAGAAAAGAAGGAGAAGACATAATCAATATTTCCAAAGAATTGGATAAGACCGCGAGGGAAAATGTTGAGGGCGTTATTCACATGTCTCAGATTGCGATTCTTATATTTTTCCCGTTATTTCTCATTGTAGGGATCGGAATGCTCTTTGTTATAAGCAATAATGTCGTGAATAGATTGAAGCTGCTTATAGACCTTGTGGAAAAAACCGGGAAAGGGGATTACTCTCACATCCCCGTTTCGTCCCATAAAGACGAGGTCGGAGTCCTCATCAGAGAATTTAACGATATGGAAAACCAGTTGTCCGAGAGGGAAGAAGAGCTTGAAAGAAAGAATAAAGAACTTCTCCAGTCAAGGAAATTGGCCGCTCTCGGAACCCTCGCATCGGGTGTTGCCCATGAGCTTAACAATCCGCTGAATAATATCTACATATCGGCGCAGGTGCTTATGAAGGAGGCGGGGGACAGTTGTTCGCTTACTGCAAGGGAGACCGTTAATGACATACTCGGCCAGACATTAAGGGTAAAAGGAATCGTAGGAGACCTCCTTGAGTTTGCAAGAGGCAGGGAACCGCAGATGAGAGAGGTGGAACTTAACGAAATTATAATGGGCGCATACAAATTAACGAGCGCTATCGTCAATACCGAAATGATAAATTTTGTTATCCGTAAAGATTTCGAGGAGATAAAAATATTCGCAGACCATGAGCAGATGGAAAGGGTATTTATAAACCTCTTTAACAATGCCGTCGATGCCATGAACGGCAAAGGTGATCTGATCGTTAAGATAGAAAGGAATAAAGACGCCATAAAGATAAAAATATCGGACACAGGCAAAGGAATGCCTCCGGATGCCGTGGAAAAGATATTCGAGCCTTTTTATACTACGAAGGACAAGGGTACGGGACTTGGATTGGCCATTGTTTTTAATATAATAAAAAAGCATGGCGGCGAGATAAACGCGCAAAGCGAAGAGGGCAGAGGGACAACATTTACCATTACATTGCCGTTGATGAAGGAGAGCCGTGAATTTTAAGATTTTAGTCGCAGAGGATGAAGAGATAACGCTGAAACATCTTGTAAATACCCTCAAGAAGGAAGGTTACGATGTGCTGGGCACGAGGAACGGCCGCGAGGCGCTGGACGCCATGTCTAAGGAGCATTACGACGTGCTCCTGACGGATATAAAAATGCCGGAAATGAACGGAATAGAACTGCTCGAAAAGGCAAAGGAAGCAGACCAAGAGATAGAGGTGCTTATAATCACCGGATTCGGCAGCATCGGCTCGGCAGTGGAGGCGATGAAAAAGGGCGCTTACGAATATATAACAAAACCGTTCGATCTCGATGAACTCATTATTAAGGTTAAAAACATACATGAGCGTAAGGTCTTAAGAAAAGAGAATGTTGCGCTGAAGGCATTTTTCGGCATGAACAAAAAGGTCTCCATTATCGCAAAAAGCGAAAGCATGAGAAAGATACTGGACATTATCGAAAGCATAAAAGATTCCGACTGCAACGTGCTTCTTACCGGAGAAAGCGGCGTAGGGAAAAGCCTTCTGGCAAAAATAATCCATTTTACAAGCAAAAGGCAGAACATGCCGTTCCTTTCCATCAACTGCTCTACTCTCACGGAGGAACTCCTCGCAAGCGAGTTGTTCGGCCATGAGAGAGGCGCATTCACTGGAGCTGTCAGGACAAAACAGGGGCTTATGGAGATTGCCGATAAAGGCACGCTCTTTCTGGATGAAATAGCGGAAATGGCTACAAACCTTCAGGCAAAACTGCTCAAGGTAATAGAGGAGGGGGAGTTTTTCAGGGTCGGAGGAACGAGGCCGATCAAGGTTGATGTAAGGTTTGTCGCCGCAACCAACCGCAATGTAAGGAGCGCCATAACCGAAGGAAAGTTCAGGGAAGACCTTTACTACAGGCTGAATGTCATGGAGATATTCATTCCTCCGCTGAGAGACCGCAGAGACGATATAGAACCGCTGAGCGGCTATTTTCTCCGGAAACATCTCCACAGGTCCAACAAAAAGATAAAAGGCATTTCGAGGGAGGCCATGGATATCCTCATGCATTACAGCTTTCCGGGCAATGTAAGGGAGCTTGAAAATATTATCGAGAGGGCTATAATACTTGAAAAAAGCCCGATTATTACTCCCGATAGCCTTCCTCAAAGCATTGCCATGTTTCAGATAGAAACCATCGAGCCGGGAAAAATAAAGAGCATGGACGAGATCAGCAGGGAATACGCGGAAAAAGTAGTGGAGACCCTCGGCGGCAATAAATCAAAGGCTGCCGAGGTCCTCGGCATATCGAGAACGAGCCTCTGGAGGATACTCAAGCAGGAAGATCTCATGGATGCGCAGGGCTGAATATTCTTTTTTGGCTCCCCCTTTTCCTGAAAAATAATCTATAATTAGGGCAATGCTTACATATAACATAAGCTTTGAGCTTACCTATGTTTCAGTTGAATGATATGGAATTTGACAACTTGAAATCACAAATTGTGACTTCAAGTTGGGGCGGCATGCGTCGTGCAACTCCTTTGCGGATTTGAAGGTTATTGAGAGACTACAGCAGCTTGGCTGGCCGATGGCTCGTATAGAGAAGCGGGGAGATCTTTGCTTTATCAGCTAAAATAGGAAGGCATTAAAAAATAGAAATATGAAAAACTTTATCACCAATACAGGTTCAAAGAACTTAAAAAAACGGCTGATAGAGTTAATTCAGAAAAGCGATGAACTGAAGTTTTTGGTCGGCTTCTTTTATTTCTCCGGCATCAGAGAGCTGTATGAAGGGTTGAAAGACAATCCTGATGTAAACATCAAGGTGCTTGTAGGCTTGAATGTTGATAAAACAAACTTTGGACTTCTTGAGTTTGCCGAAAAAGATACGCAATTATCAGATGAAGAAAGATGCTACAAATTTCTCCAATCGGTTAAAAAATCACTCAATTCGGAAGACTTCGACACACAGGAATTTTATGAGCAGGTAAGGTATTTTATTAAACTTATCAGCGACGGCAGACTTATAATCCGCAAGACATACAATCCGAATCATGCCAAGATTTATTTATTCAGATTAGAGGAAGAACAGGTCGGCAGAAAAAATTTATTTATTACAGGAAGCAGCAATCTGACAAAAGCCGGAATTACGACTCAGGAAGAGTTCAACGTTGAAATAGGCGACTATGGCTTTGAAGATGCAGAGGAATGCTTCGATGCCTTATGGGAAGAGGCTGTAAAGATAACCGAAGATGATGTTATTAAAAGGAGACTGATAGAAGTCGTTGAAAAAGAGACCCTCGTTAAAGACATTACTCCATTTGAGGCATTTGTTTTAGTCCTGAAGACCTATATTGACTCTTATGAACAAAAAGATGTCGGGCAGTCTTTGATTAACGTAATTGAAGAAAACGGCTATACGCCGTATCAATATCAGATTGACGCAATAAAACAGGCGCTTGCAATTATAGAGAAGAACAACGGCGTAATTATTGCTGATGTGGTAGGTCTGGGTAAGACAATCATTGCCTGTGCCGTGGCAAGGGAGCTAAAAAAGCGGGGTCTTATCATCTGCCCGCCCGGACTTATAGGCGATAAGAACAAAAAGTCGGGGTGGTTAAAATATGCGGAGGAATTTTACCTGTATGATTGGGAAGTCAGGTCTATCGGTGATTTGGAGAATATAGCCGATTTTGTGAATAGGGCAAGAGATATTGAGGTTGTGATTATTGATGAAGCGCATCGCTTCAGAAATCAGGACACAAAGGATTATGAATATCTGAAAAATATATGCCGCGGCAGAATAGTTATCCTGCTTACGGCGACGCCTTTTAATAACAGGCCGGGAGATATTTTATCTCTGTTAAAGCTTTTCATTACGCCGAAGAGATCATCAATTACTCTTGAAAACAATCTTGTGGATAAATTCAGGACATTTAAAGGTATCTTTGACAGGCTCGGTTACATAAGAAAGTATTGCAATTCTTCAAATGCTTCCAAAATAAAAAAGGCAGAGGGTCACTATGAGGGGCTTTTCGGTGAGAAGACAATAAATTTACAACAAGTAAAACAAC
>JACREW010000269.1 GCA_016212685.1 Nitrospirota bacterium | reverse complement strand
TGGTTTTCGTGATCATGCAAAGACCAACTCCATCTGTTCCAGCTTCTCCTTGGGGAACATGATAGGGTAGTTGTTGTCAAAGCATGCCGTGCAGTAATTCGAGGAGTCGGGAACGATATTCTTAAGCCCTTCTATGCTCAGATAGGCGAGGCTGTCCGCGGTTATATATTTTTTGATCTCCTCGGTCCTATGGCTCGATGCGATCAGTTCCTGCCGCGTGGGGGTGTCGATGCCGTAAAAACAGGGGCCTACCGTAGGTGGAGAGCTTATCCTCATATGCACCTCTTTTGCGCCTCCAATCTCCCGTATCATTTTTACGATCTTCTTGCTTGTAGTTCCCCTTACGATGGAATCATCGACGACTACGACCCTTTTCCCGTTCAGCAAATCTCTTACCGGGTTGAGTTTTATCTTCACCCCGAAGTGCCTTATGGTCTGCTTCGGCTCTATGAATGTCCTGCCTACATAGTGGTTTCTTATCAGTCCGAAATCAAAGGGTATGCCGCTTTCCTCAGCAAAGCCTATTGCAGCGGGAACACCCGAATCGGGCACCGGTATGACTATATCGGCATCGACCATAGACTCTCGCGCAAGCTGCCTTCCGAATTCTTTCCTCATGGTATTCACGCATGTATGATTGAAGATGTAACTGTCGGGTCTCGCGAAATATATGAACTCAAATATGCAAAAGGCCTTCCTTAAGCTCTGTAAAACGGGAACGGAACGAATGCCGTTGTGATTTATGATGACCATTTCACCGGGCTCCACATCCCTGATGTATTCCGCTCCGATAAGGTCAAAGGCGCAGGTCTCGGAAGCGACCACATAGGCGCCGTCCACCATGCCGATAGATAGGGGTCTCACGCCGAGCGGGTCCCTTACGGCTATCAATTCGGACTCTCCCAGAAAAAGCAGGCTGAATGCTCCGGCCGCAGTTCTGACGGCTTCTATGATGCGCTCGTAAGGATCTTCATTCTTTGATCGCGCGATTAAGTGAAGGAAAACCTCGCTGTCGGATGTGGATTGAAATATTGCGCCCTCTGTCTCCAACTCTTCCTTCAGTTGTTCCGCGTTCACAAGATTTCCGTTGTGAGCTATCGCGATAGAACCCAATGCGTAATTTGCCATCAAAGGCTGGACGTTTTTAAGCCCACCGCCTCCTGCCGTCGAATACCTGTTGTGGCCTATAGCTATACTTCCTGGCAGGCGCTTTAACCTTTTTTCGCTGAATATATCGGCGACAAGCCCTATGGATTTTTCTATATGGAGAGATGCCCCGTCGGAAGAGCAGATGCCCGCGCCTTCCTGTCCCCGATGCTGGAGCGCATAAAGCCCCAAATAGGTGAGATTGGCTGCCTCGGGATGGCCGAAGACGCCGAATATACCGCATTCTTCGTGGATGTCGTGAAAGGCGTATGGCAAACGGATATTTCTATCCAAATTTATCCTCTTTTATCTTTAGCTATGAATATTTTAACATAAACCGATGAATGAATTTAAATTGCAAACCGATTTTACGCCTAAGGGCGACCAGCCGGAGGCGATAGAGCAGCTCACCGGCGGGATATTAAAAGGGCAAAAACATCAGGTTCTCCTTGGAGTTACCGGCTCCGGAAAAACATTTACCATCGCAAATGTCATCGCCAACGTGAACAAACCCACGATTGTCATTGCTCACAACAAGGCGCTCGCGGCGCAGCTTTACGGGGAATTTAAAGAACTTTTTCCGGGAAATGCGGTGGAGTTTTTTGTGAGCTATTACGACTATTACCAGCCTGAGGCTTATATCCCGACAACGGACACTTATATCGAAAAGGACTCGATGATAAACGATGACATCGACAGGCTCAGGCACTCCGCGACCATGTCCATCCTCGAAAGAACGGATGTCATTGTTGTTGCGTCCGTATCGTGCATCTACGGCATAGGCTCTCCCGAAGATTATTTGGGAATGCATCTTTTTGTAGAAGAAGGCATGCGGACAAAGAGGGACGACCTGTTAAAGAGGCTTGTCGAAATGCTCTATGTCCGCTCCGACGCGGAGTTCAAAAGGGGGAGCTTCAGGGTAAGGGGAGACATTGTGGAGATATATCCGGCATTCTCTCAGGATAAGGCGATACGCATAGAATTTTTCGGAGACGATATAGACGCATTGCACGAATTTGACACCCTGACAGGCGAAAGGATAAAGAGGCTCGGGAGGCTCTCGATTTACCCGAACAGCCACTGGATCACCCCGAAGCCGAAACTGCAAAAGGCATTTAAAGGCATAAAAAAAGAACTTGAAGAAAGGATGCGCCATTTCAGAAACAGCGGCGAAATCCTTTACGCGCAGAGGATCGAGCAGAGGACAAGGTTCGATATGGAGATGCTGAAGGAATTCGGCTATTGCCACGGGATAGAGAATTATTCGAGGCACTTAAGCGGAAGGCTTCCCGGCGAGCCGCCGTATACATTGATCGATTACCTTATCAGCGGACCTGCACAGGGCGACTACCTAATGGTAATAGACGAATCCCACGCCACGGTTCCCCAGATCGGGGGCATGTATGCCGGTGACCGTTCGAGAAAGCAGACGCTCATTGATTACGGCTTCAGGCTTCCCTCCGCGCTCGATAACAGGCCGTTAAAGTTCGATGAATTCGAGCACAGGGTAAAGCAGGTTATATACGTATCCGCAACCCCCGCCGATTATGAAATGAGGCAATCGGAAGGAATAATTGTGGAGCAGGTGATAAGGCCTACAGGGCTTATGGATCCGAATATGACGGTGCGGCCGGTGAAGGGGCAGGTGGACGACCTCTTAGGCGAGATAAGGAAAAGGGCGGAAAAGGGAGAACGGGTTTTAGTTACGACACTGACAAAGAAGATGGCTGAGGATTTGGCAGACTATTATATCGAGCTCGGCGTAAAGGCAAGGTATCTGCATTCGGACATTGACACCCTTCAAAGAATAGAAATCCTTAGAGATTTGAGAATGGGAGAGTTCGACGTGCTTATAGGCGTTAACCTGTTAAGAGAAGGGCTTGACCTTCCGGAAGTATCCCTCGTTGCGATATTCGATGCCGACAAAGAAGGTTTTCTCCGCTCCGAACGCTCATTGATACAGACCGCGGGCCGCGCAGCGCGGAATATAAACGGAGAGGTAATCCTTTACGCCGATACTATAACCCGCTCGATGAAAAAGGCCATTGACGAGACCGAGAGGAGAAGGAAAATACAATCCGCATACAATAAAAAAATGAAGATAACCCCTGAGACCGTCAAAAGCGAAATAAAGGATAT
>JACREW010000263.1 GCA_016212685.1 Nitrospirota bacterium | reverse complement strand
CCAAATCTCGTCGGTTATTGGGAAGGTTGGCGTATAATTTTTTTCATATTCTATAATCGTGCTTCTGTGTTTTGTATACATTCTCATTATCTCTTTTGCTTCCGCTGGAGTAAATGACCCTGCGTCATAAAGACTGAATAAATCTGATTCGGCGTAACGGCGATTAGCGATGCCCCTGCTTCTGGTGCTACCACCATTAGAGTTATACCTTATCTCATACCACGCCTCGGCACGATTGTCGTTTTCCAGAGCAGTCAATAAGTTATATCCTATTAATGAACGACTATCAGGTATTCTTCTGCCCTGCTCATCTCTGATTATGTTTCCTGCGCTATCCTTTTTTGCTGCTATCTCTCTGTTATAAAAAAGAGATGTGAGCGCCATGTATTCTTTTGTGCCTTTTAAGGAGGCGACATCTATGTTGTATTCAGTAAGCCATGCATCAAGTCTTTGCTCTTTACCTCCAATTGTTACATCGCCGATTACTAAGCCAGTTATAATATCTTCAAATATTGCGCGTCCCTGCGTTTCATTAAGCTGGAATGAAGTAAAGCCGTACTGGCTGGCAACTTGATTCAGATTTGTTTGCAATTGTTGAGTTATTACCGTTCTATCCCCTGTATGTGGCGTATTATTTATGGCTGTCGTAAATGCACTTTTTCTTGCATTGATTTGAGCCGCTGTCATTGTGTCATCTATAATTCCCAACTCATTAAGAACAAGCAGTAGATAATCTGCAACCTCAATGTTAAATCCATAACCGATAGTTGCCCTGCGGGGATTCGCTGTGTCAAAGTAGGGTAACCCATTTTCAAATCCCTCCCTGAGCGCCACAAAATTAAACAACTCTGTCATATAATCCCCTGCAATATTGTAATGTCTCTGTTTTCATCGTTTTAATCCTCCTTGTTCTTTAATGTCTTTTCATATTTGTATTTGCAGGCCTCGCGTCCACTGCCTTTTGACAATTTATAGACGGTTAATGTCCAATAATCTACATCCCATTTGTCAAAATATGATATGTTTTTGTAAAAGAACACGTCATATAGCATATACGGGCTGCTTTTAACTTTAACATCTACATATTTTTTAAATGGATCTAAAAGCAACTCTGTTTTTTTAACATCAATCAGATTTTTAGCTTCATATAGAACAAACAACGGTCTCGAATATACATGAGTTTCCATGCAGAATCCCTGACTGTAAAGCAATATTTTTTCAGCTTTGCCGTCGTTATCAATATCCACTGCTGTCTTATATAACGCATGGGATTTTAAATAAATCACCTTCATAAGCTCTTCAAATTGTTTCTCATCGTCCATTATTTCCATTTCAGAGAATTGGTCGCCATAACTATAAAATTTATGAATTCTTTTTACTATCTCTTTGTTCTCTCTTAAATCTAATTTCTCCCATTGCGGCCTTTTAATACCATTTTCTTCTGGATAATACTCGTCCCTTTCACAAACCATTTTGTACAAATCCATAGTTTTCAGATTCTTAAAATGTGCTTCACATACAGGAATTCCCTTGCCTTTTACAAGCTTAAGTTCACCGGCAAAAACTGGCACCGGAAATATAAAGACCAACATAAACATTAATAAAATTATCTTTCTCATCACACCGCCCTCCTTATTTTCCTTTTGGCTTCATGCTTCATTATGATTTTCCCCCGTTTTATACCACATCCTTTTTATAAATATCACCTGTCCTTTTTGACAGGTCGCCTTAAGCTGCTTTTTTGAATATGTAGTTACCTATCGCCTCTCGCCTATAGCCCTTCGCCTGTCTTTTATTTCCTTCTCCTCCAAATAGCGCATCTTTCTTATTTGAGCCGTATAGAAAATCATTGCCTGCTGCTCCTAATACTAAGTCTCCTTTTTCATTTATGCCTGTTGCTGTTTCTCCTGCCGCTATAATGTCTTCCATCTCTCCTTTGTTTTCTCCGAAGAGCTGGTCGTTGCCAGTCCCTCCCATGATTGCATCCGCGCCTGAATTGCCTTCGGCTATGTCATTGCCCAATCCGGCAGATATGGCGTCTCTTCCACTTCCTCCAAGTATCCAGTCGTCTCCGCCGCGTGTGGCGTTGATTGTGTCGTTTCCGCCTCTGCCTTCTATACGGTCGTCGAGGAAGCTGTCGTAAAGAATATCGTTTCTGTCAGGAGCAGAATTATTCGGGTCTGTGATGACATTGCCGAGGAAGTTGTATTGAAAGGGATTATTAACCGGCGTCAGATCGCCTACTATGGTGTTGGTGATAACAGGATCAGCAGGAGTATCGAGTAATCTGATCCCGAAGTCTCCGTCTTGGAAGTTTTCGCCAAGTTCTATGGTAGAGCCGTCTTCCATCTCCAATGTCCATGGAGAGTTATGCTTTAATTTGACCTCTCCATTAGCAGTTGTCCAGATATTGGTTTCTTCTTCATAAAGGTTGCCTATAATTTCTTTATTCCCGTTGCTGTCTATTTTAATTATCTTGTTGTTACCTTCTGTATCTATAATCTTGTCATGGCCATCACCGGCACGGTAGTAATATGTGTCATCGTCTGCTCCGCCGAGCAGTATGTCATCGCCCGTTATGGGGTCATGGGGTCATATATGGGGTCATGGGGTCAGACTCACTTTTAGACATTTTATGGGGTCATGGTATGGGGTCATGGGGTCAAATAAGGTCATGGGGTCAGACTCACTTTTAGACATTTGCTTTCACTCCTTTCAAATAATCAACCACGCGTTCTATCTCTCCTCTGAAGCTCGCCCTCTCTTTTAAATGCCTCGTCACTACCATCGGGGCTTTTCCTATATACTCCTCCACTTCCCTGTTCTTGTAGGCATACTCTCTCCACAAGGCTTATCATCTTTTTTTTGCCACGGTAAGCCGTTGGTCACCATGGGCGATAACGTAATAAAAGGTTCCATGATTTTCCTCCTTACCTGTTAAGAGAAACAATATAGGCCGCGAGCGCCTTTTTTTCCAAAGCCGTGCCGTGAAACGGCGGCATATATGGAATAGCGCCGAGAGAGTCAATAAAACCTTCGGCGGCAGCCGCTTCCGTGAAACCGAGTCTTTTCGCCATCTGCGGCAGGGGCCTTAATCCTTTTTCCTCAAGCACATGACATGCCGAGCACTCCATAAGGGCTATCAGTTTTCCTGCCTGCAGCATATTGCCTTCGTTTATGTTTCTTAAACCTTCCGGAACGAACGGAGAAATCTTCAAAATACCCTTTTCATTAATAATATCTGCCTCCGATGTTACGCCCTTGGGCTTAACATCCGCCGCGATTATCTGGTTCGAATACATATACTGGGATATAACATAGGGTTTTCTGAGCAGTTCTCTTGTCCTTTCCGCGGACCATATTCCGGCAAAGAGAACGGCAATCGCTAAGACAGCAGGCACAAGCCTTATGGAGAGCGGTTTTATATGGGCATATAAAAAATACAATATCATTGCGGACAATGAGACCAATACGCCTGTCTTAATCCCCTTCGGCACGATAATACTGCGCAGGAGGTCGGCATTTTCAGGGATGGTATTCAGATACCATGATGCCGCGACCACGCTTAAAATCAATCCGCCTGCGCCCCATTTCGATGCGGTCTTTACCACCAGTCTCTTCACGTCCTCGTTCTTAAGCCTCGTCGCTACGATAATCGCATAAACTGCTCCTATCGCGAACATTACTGTGGTTCTCAGAAACAACTGCGACCAGTATGTCTGGTTGAAAAAACCGTCAAAGAAATTTCCGGTCTGAACCCATTTGCCCGGAGAGAGCATAAAGGCTAAAATGCCGGTAATGATTATCATGGTTATCCACGAAGCTATCGCGAATATCCATCCGATTTTAAGGTGGGTCTTTATATTCACTTTATTCAAGGTGTAATAATAGACGAATATTCCGATCACTTCGATGATAAAAAATACCCATTCCGTCGCCCATCCCCATACATAGTTGTGGATCAAACCGGATATTCCCCTCGGATTTGTCGCGGTCGCGGCATACCATATGCCGACGCCGCTCAGTGAGCCAAAGACATAGGCGAATATAAGCAAGAGCAATGTATATTTTTTGACGAACTCAAGAAGCTCCGGCCTGTTTTCCCTATATGCCTTTGTCTCGACATAGATGTTGAACCACATGGCGCTGACCGAAAGGTGGGACGGGAGCATATGAAAGGTGGAGATAAGCGCCAGTATGATACCGGCGCTCAAATTAGGCACTTCCCATATAGGATACATAATCCGACCTCCTAATACATGGTTTCAGAGGATATTAACTAAATTGTACCACCTAATTATTTAAACTGCGAAAATTTTTTGCTTTTCAGCCTTTGCTCGACTTCTTTTCTCAATTCAACCCACACCGGATGAACTTTGCACTTGGCGCTAAAACCGCACTGTTTTTTATCGACAGCGCAGACATTCATGGCGACGGGCCCCTCGACAGCCTCTATAACGTCATAGATACTTATATCATCAGGACTTCCGGAAAGCTGAAATCCGCCCTTAACGCCACGATACGATTTTACGATCTTTGCCTTAACGAGTTTCTGTACGATCTTTGCAAGGAAGCTTTTGGGAATGCTCATCTCCCGCGCGATCTCCTCCACCATGGTCACTTCATCCGGTCTCCTTGCGAGGTAATACACGCACCTTATCGCGTAATCCGTTTCACGGGTAATCTGCATCATGATTTAAAATTATAACCGAATTAAGCTATTTTCGCCTACTATAATACGTAAAGAACCATTTAAAACATATAGCGCAGGTCTGCTTTGTTGAAGCAGACTTGTGCTATATGTCATTACCGACTATGGTCATCATCGTCATCGAGCATCCTGTATTTAGGCCCCTCCGGGTCTTCATACTGGCCGCTCCTCACAGCCCACATAAAAAAAAACCACGCGCCTATGCCGAGGATTATCGACAGCGCTATAAGTAAGAAGAGCGTCCACATTATTACAATGTCCTCCTTTCGATAGGCATTTTGATCCGCAGGGAATTAACGACCACAAGAAGGGAACTCGCCGCCATTGCGCCCGCCGCTATAATCGGATGCAGAATTCCCGCGACAGCAAGCGGGATGGAAATGATATTGTAGAAAAACGCCCAGAAGATATTCTGTTTTATGACTGCATACGCCCGTCCTGAAATACGGATAAAGTAAGGGATAAGCCTGAGATCGTTCCTTACCAAAACCGCATCCGCGCTCTCCATAGCTATATCCGTTCCCCTGCCCATTGCCATGCCCACCGATGATTCCGTCAGGGCAGGCGCGTCGTTAATGCCGTCTCCGACCATCATTACTTTATAACCGCGACGCTGCATCTCTTCTATCGCTTCTTTTTTCATGACCGGAGACGCCTCGGATAATGCATTGCCTATGCCCGCCTTTGATGCTATAGAAGCTGTAGTAGTCCTGTTGTCGCCGCTTATCATGGAAATATTAAGATTCATCCCTCCTATATCCTTAACCGCTTCTATCGCTTCCTCCCTGATGACATCCGATATAACAAAGGCCGCCCTCACCTTTTTATCCCATGCGGCATATACTACCGTATCGCCGGCTTCCTCAAACTGCACGGCATCGTTATCCGGCAATCCGCTGCAACCCTCTTCCCGCATAAATGCCATGCTGCCGATTACCGCTATTTTGCCGTCCACGGCGCCTTTGACTCCACGTCCCGGAACGGCCTTAAAATCGGAAACTGTGAACAGTTTCGATCCACGCGCGGCTTCGATAATTGCATGCCCTATGCTGTGCTCCGAAACGCTCTCAATAGAAGCAGCGACAGAGAGCAGGGAATCCCTGTCTGTATCAGGGTCAAAATTAACAATCTCCTTCAACGCAGGTTTTCCTGCCGTTATAGTGCCTGTCTTGTCGAACATCACATGTGTAAGTCTGCTCGCATTTTCTATTACCTCTCCTCCCCTTATCAATATACCCTTAGACGATGTCATGGTCGTAAATACCAGTACGGCAAGGGGGGTTGCGAGACCGAGGCTGCACGGACATGCTATGACAAGCACGGAAATGCCGGTCATTAATGCGCGGTGGGCGGATGCCCCTGATAGAAGATATCCTATTACAGTCAAAAAGGCGATAACCAATATCGCCGGAACAAAATAGCCGACTATCCTGTCGGCCAGTCTTTGTATTCTCGGTTTCCTTGCCTGCGCGTCTTCCACGGCGCGTATAATGCCTGAAAGCACGGTCTCGTTTTCCGTCTTTTTTACCTCAAAAACAAGAGTGCCGTATAGATTCAGGCTTCCGCCGATGACTTCATCACCCGATGTTTTAAGAATAGGTTTTGACTCTCCGGTAATAATAGACTCATCCACTTCTGACTCGCCTTCGATTACGATTCCATCGAGAGGTATTTTCTCTCCCGGCTTTACCAAAATAAGATTGCCTTTTTGCACCGACGAAACCGGAAGGGTCTTTATCTCCCGGCTGCCGGTTTCTGACTGCACACAGTCGATTACTATCGATGCCTCCCTGGGCCTCAGCCCGGATAACCGTTCAATGGTCTCCGACGCCTTGCCTTTAGCAGTTGTCTCTATATATCTTCCGAGAAGTATCAATGTTATTATCATCGCCGCAGTGTCGAAATAAACCTTCCCTCCGGTCGCTATCTGATATATGCTGAATACAAAGGCCGAACCTGCCCCTACGGTTATAAGCGAATCCATATTAAAGTGCAGATTCCTCAGCCCGCGTAGGGTATTCTTAAGGAACGGCATTCCCGAATAAAATATGACTGGGATTGTCAGCAAAAGCGATATTATTTCGAACAGCAGCTTCAAGTTAGAATCGATCCCCTGAAAATAGCCCGCATAAAGGGCGACCGAGTAAATCATTAACTGTGAAGACAGGAATCCCGCGGTCCCGAATCTCACAAGAAGGTCTCTCGCCTCCGCATGCTGACGCTTGAATTGCTCGGATTCGGAATACGGTTTCGGATTATAACCTATGGATGCTATCCTCTTAAGGATATTATCAAGCCCTATAATTTCCGGATCCCACCTGATCCTTGCCTTGTGGGTCGCATAGTTGACACGCGCGTAATCTACGCCCTCTGTCCTGCTCAAAATCCTCTCATTAAGCCAGACGCAGGAAGCGCAGCGGATATTATCTATGAAAATATCTATCTCTTTATATCTCTTTTCCTCTTGCCTATTGCCTATTGCCACTTGCCCATTTTCTGTTATATCCCTTACATGCTCCACGAAGGGTTTAATATCTATCTCTTTGCTTAACAATAAGGATTCGATGCCTGTATCGTCCCATTTCCGTTTTTTATAGAAATCCGATAATCCCTCTGCATGTATTAGTGTGTATATCCCCCTACATCCGTTACAGCAGAATACGTGTTTCTGCCCGTTCAAATCCGCATAAACGGCATCCCGTTCGGGAAATGTTAAGAGACAGTGATCGCATTTAAGCATTGACTGCAATGCTCCTCCAAATGAAATACAATCCCATAAGCGTGATCGTAATACCTCCAGCCTTATATATCCTCTCCCTGAACCTTACGCTGATTCGCTTAACGACAAGACCGAACAATAATAAGGCCGGCACTGTTCCTAATCCGAAGGAGACGGAAAGCGCCATGCCTTGTAAAAGACTGCCGGTACCGGCAGCCGCAATAAATGCCGAATACGAAAGACCGCAGGGAAGGAATCCCAGCAATATGCCGAGCGGATAATAACGCCATATCGATTCCGATTCAAGAACCATCCTTATCGCCCTTATGACAGTACCGTTATGCTTTTCAATAAAATTCATTCCCTTTAAAACGCCGGAAATACCGAGTCCCATTATGACCATAATTATACCCGCAGTTGTTGCCGCAAAATTCTGAAGCCCTGCTATTCCACCCGCTGCATTCACAAAAGAACCGGTGAATCCCATGAACGCCCCTACAAAGGAATATGTGGTGATGCGTCCTATGTTGTAAAGTATGTGTGGTAATACAGCGAGGCGGCCGTCCGTGCTTTGAGCGTATAAGGCATATGATGCGACAAGCGGGCCGCACATGCCTATGCAATGGCCGAACCCGCCAAGAAATCCCGAACCGAACATAAGGATATAAAGCGAATCAGTATGAAACATTGAAGAGGAAATCGACCTTCACATTATTCTTTGCGGTATCATGGCCTGCGTTCGGCATATTAACTGTTGCCCGCCACAGTTTCCTTCCGCTCTGACATTTAGGTATAACGCCTTTCCCTTTATATGTCCCGACTGCTGTTTTCTCAAGCACAACCATGTTTTTACCCATGTACATGCCGGGCATGCCGAGGTCAAGGCTTAATCTATCCACAGTTTTCCCCCTGAGAGTTACCGTGAAAGAAAGTTCTTTCATGACTTTTACGGGTCTTGGAGTTATATCCAATATTATTTCGGCAGCGCCTATTTTTTTAGTACAAGGCCCTGCGTCTATATTGCAATCGGGCATATCCGGAGCTACAGCATGCGCAGAGAAGCTGCCGGGCAGGAAAAATGCGGCAGCAATAAAGCACATCGGCAAAATAACCTTCATCTTCATTTTGCTGCACGTCCCCCATCACCTTTGTCCTCGTCGTCATCGCTCAGCATCTTATATTTAGGTTTTTCAAAGCGCTCCACGTCGCTCTTTTTTCGAGGCCGGTAATAATGCGCCACAATCATTATTAAGATGATGAAAAGGACAACCGTAATGCCGAAATTAATCCAACCGCTCCACTGCATTTTGACTCTCCTGATTCACCCTCCCCTTAATCCCCTCCCATCAATGGAGGGGATTTTGTCTTGTGCCTCCTGTCAAGAGATAAAAGACAATTTAGTCCCCTCTCCCCTTGCGGGAGAGGGTTAGGGTGAGGGGGATATTAATTTAGGGTCTTCGCGTAATCGTGTGGGTAGTTTTGAGCACTTTCCTATATCTCCGGCAACATACAAGTCAGTATTTTCAGCCTCAGATACTCCTCATCACGTAACCCATACGCCCGTCTCTGCATAACCCTAATCTTGTTATT
>JACREW010000262.1 GCA_016212685.1 Nitrospirota bacterium | reverse complement strand
GGCAAGTTTTACGATTATATTTACCGGAAAAGAAACGTATAGAGTCGAGAGTCTAGTGTCAAGAGTCGAGAATCAAGTCACGCTTGACGTATGACGCTTGACGCATTATGGAGGTTTTATGCGCGCATTAATTGTAGACGATGAGCAGAATATAAGAAGGGCATTAAAACTGCTTCTTTCTGAAAGAGATTTCGAGATTCATGAGGCCGCCTGCGTAGAAGAAGCGCGTGCCCTTATAAAGGATTATGTTTTTGATATGGCTTTAATAGACCTCAGGCTTCCCGACGGCTCGGGCATCGATGTGTTAAGGGAAATAAAAGACACCACTCCTGAGACTATCGTGCTTGTAATCACAGCCTTCGCATCTACGGAAACCGCTGTGGAGGCAATGAAATCCGGAGCTTACGACTATATGCTCAAGCCTTTCAACATAGACGAGATAAGAATAATAATAAATAACATAAAAGAAAAAATATTGCTGCAAAAAAGGCTCCACGAGCTTCAAAAATTCGAGGATACTTTTGAAGGCATTGTAGGGCAGTCCGAAGCTATTAAAAACGTTTTTGCTCTGATAGAAAAAATAGCGCCTTTCGATACAAACGTTTTAATAACAGGCGAAAGCGGGACAGGCAAAGAACTCGTCTCAAAGGCAATCCATATAAGAAGCAACAGGGTCGATAAACCTTTCGTAGTAATAAATTGCGCGAGCCTTCCAGCGGAACTGCTCGAAAGCGAACTCTTAGGTTATGTAAGAGGCGCCTTTACCGGAGCTTACACATCCAAAAGGGGCTTGATAGAAGAGGCGAATAAAGGGACATTATTTCTGGACGAGATAGGTGAAATGCCTCAGTCGCTTCAGGCCAAGTTCCTGAGATTTCTGGAAGAGCGTAAAATAAGACCAATAGGCAGCACTAAAGAAATAGGAATCGACATAAGAATTATTGCCGCGACCAATAAAGACCTGAACAGTCTATTCGAAGAAGGCGCATTCAGGAAGGATCTTTACTACAGGCTTACAGCTTTCGAGATCAAACTTCCTACTCTTGAAGAAAGGTCGGAAGATATTCCATTGCTGATAGAACACTTCACAAAATTGTTTTCCAAAAAATTCCAAAAGAATATTTCTAAAATCGAGCCTTCTTTTATCGATTACGTTATGAAGCTCGATCTTAAGGGGAACGTCAGGGAGCTTAAAAACATCGTGGAGCGCGAAGTCATACTATCCGAAAACGGCCGGATAAAATGCACGCTATGTCCGGCATCGCCGAACCATAACCGGACAACAGAAGATGTCCCGGAAAAAGGAATAGACTTAAAAAAATATCTCGCCTCTATAGAAAAAGAAATGCTGCACAAGGCATTGCAAAAGGCAAACGGCATAAAAACAAAGGCTGCTGAACTTCTGGGATTGACATTCAGGGAATTCAGATATAAGCTTTCAAAATACAGGCAATAGGCTATAGGTCATGGGCTATAGGTTATAGAAATAATTCTTTTCCCTATTATCTATTGCCTATCGCCAATTGCCTACTTATTTTACCGCTTCTCCCATCTTGAATATCGGCAAATAAAGGGCAATAACAATATATCCGACTGCAGTGCCTAAAAATACCATAAGCATAGGTTCCAGCATTGTCGTAAGATTACCAACCGAATCATCCACTTCATCGTCATAAAAATCGGCTATCTTGACAAGCATCTGATCCAGTGCGCCGGTAGACTCCCCGACGTTGATCATCTGCGTAACCATAGGCGGGAAGACATCCGTCTTCGACATAGGCTCCGCGACAGTCTTTCCCGCTGAAACCTCTTTCCTTACTTCAAAAACCACTTCCTCCACGACCTTATTCCCGGAAGAACGCGCGCATATGTCGAGAGCGTCCAGTATAGGAACGCCGCTGTTTAAAAGAGTGCCGAGCGTGCGCGTAAATCTCGCTACGGCAACCTTTCTTACAAGGTCTCCTATTATAGGCATCTTTAGCAGGATAGCATCTGTCTTTTTCCTGCCGATTTCGGTCCTCCTGTACTGTTTTATGCCAAAAATCGATCCCACAATGCCTCCCAATATCATAAGACCGCCTATGCCGCTTAAAAAGTCGCTCAACCATATGACGCTCCTCGTGGGGGCAGGAAGCTGGGAGCCCATTTCCCCGAATATCTTTGCGAATATGGGAATAACGAATATCATGATTATAGCTATAACGAGCACAGCTACCGTTACGACGATTGAAGGGTATATCATTGCGCCCTTGACCTTTTTCTTGAGCTTCATGGATTTTTCCATATAATTCGCAAGCCTCAAGAGCACCCCGTCGAGAACGCCGCCGGCCTCTCCGGCAGCCACAAGATTAACAAACAGGTCGTCAAAAACCCTCGGATGTTTTTTCATGGCATCAGCGAGGGTTGTGCCTGTCTCGACATCGGCCTTAATCTGGGCTATTATTGAGCCGAGGGTTTTGTTTTCAGACTGCTTCGACATAATGTCGAGGCCCTGAACTATAGGAATCCCGGCTATAAACATAGTTGCAAACTGGCGTGTAAAAACAACGACATCCTTATCGGTAACCTTTTGCTTCTTAACTTTTTTGGCTCCGGTCTCTGTGACGACCGAAGGGAGTATGCCCTGTCTCCTCAGCGCGGCTATAACCTCATCCTTGCTCGCGGCGGACATCTCGCCGCTTTTGGGTTCGCCTTTCGCTGTCTTGCCTGTCCACTTAAAATTAGGCATATTAACTCCTTATAATAGTCCTGCCCTTTCCATAATTATCGGCACCTTGTCTTCCATGCCGATGGCCATTATATGAACGCCGTCGCATATATTCTCTTCTTTTAGCTGTTTTATATGCCTTGCGGCTATATTCAATCCGGTATCCAGCGCCTTGTCCTTGCCTGCGGCCTTCAGTTCATCAATAAGCTCTTGAGGCACCCTGATGCCCGGAACATTGTTGTTTATGAAGTTTGCCATGCCCGCGCTCTTTAAAACAACGATGCCTGCGAGCACCTTCACCGGAAATTTGCGCGCGTACTGCATAAACTCCTTAAACTTATTTATATCATAAATCGCCTGAGATTGGAAGAACTTTGCGCCGGCCCTCACTTTTTTCTCGAATTTTATAAGCTGCGGCTCCAGCGGATTCGCCTCCGGCGTTACCACAGCCCCCTGAAAAAAATCCGTAGATCCCTTCAAATCATTTCCCGACATGTCCTTGCCGTTATTCAGGGAGTTGACTACGCTGAGGAGTTGTACGGACTCCAAATCGTACACCGGCTTTGCCTGCTTGTGGTCTCCGGCAAGCACATGGTCTCCGGTCATGCAAAGGACATTCTTTATGTTCAAAATATTAGCGCCGAGGAGATCCGATTGAAGCCCGATCCTGTTTCTGTCCCTGCATGTCATCTGAAGTATCGGTTCGACTCCGTGATCGAGGCATATCCTGCATACGGCCATAGAGCATATGCGCATAACGGCAGACTGGTTGTCCGTAACGTTCAATGCGTCAACTTTTCCCTTTAAGAGCTCGATATGGTGGATCATCTCCTTAATGTCTGTGCCTTTAGGAGGGCCTACCTCCGCTGTAACGACGAATTTTCCGGAATTCAATATATCTTTAAAGCTCATTTTTTCTTTTCCTCCTTTTTCTCAGGTCTTGTCGCAAGAGTTCTCGGCTTTATATTCTGGGACCAGTCCTTGGCCTCCAGCACAGTGTCGCAAAGTTCCTGAAGCTTGTCGAGCCTTTTCATCCTCTCGTATATCCTCACCCAAGCGCATTTGATATCAGGGCTGACCTCGCATTTTCCGTCCTTGCATCCTCCGCAGGGCCCGTTCAGTATTCCCTTCGGGCATGCGGTAACAGGGCATATGCCGCCTGTCTTGTCCAAAATACACTTGCCGCACAGTGAACACCGCTCGTCGAACATCTGAAACCTTGTCATATTGCCGAGAAATAAGCTGTCGTTAGTCGGATAAACGGGCTTGTCCTCGAATATCTCGACAGCGGCCTGCGTCCCGGCGCCGCATGACATAACGAGTATGCAGTCGGACTTATCGAGGGCTTCCTTGAAAGGCTTCAACTCGACCTTTGTGCCGAGGACCTGGCAGCCTGTCTTTGGGACAAATCCGCCGGTGACATCCTTGCCCTCTGCCTTTAATGCCTCGGTCAATGCATCTATCGCTTCCTGATTGCCCGTACCGCAAAGGCTCGCGCACTCGGAGCATCCTATAAGAAAAAAGCTCTTATAGTTTTTTATGTTCTCCATCAATTCTTGAACTTCTCTTTTCTTAGTGATAATCATCTTTCCTCCTTTGTATCTATGAAAGATGACATGGCACAGTATTTCTGCTCATTCTCGACGAACATCCATGTCCGTCTCCGAGGCACCAGCCCGGTTTCGCCATCACGGCGAAACTCCGAGCTGCTGAAACCGCTCCAATACAATGCCATGTCATCTTTGATAGTCATTTGGTTTCTTATCATTTAATCCCTGCATGAAGTTTTGCCGACTTCACCGTGTTTTTCATAAGCATGGTAATAGTCATAGGCCCGACTCCTCCGGGAACCGGGGTAATCGCTCCTGCTATCTCTTTTGCCGCGTCGAAATCCACGTCTCCCTTCAATATCGGCACGGTCTTTCCCGTCTTTTCGCTTATCTTCTCGCCTACCCGGTTTACGCCGACATCGATAACGCATGCCCCCGGTTTTATCCATTCGGGCTTTACCAGACCGGGAACGCCTGCTGCTACAATAAGGATATCCGCCCGCTTGCAGTGGGCTTCTAAATTTTTTGTGCCGGTATGCACAATAGTAACCGTGGAATTAGCTCCTCTTCCCTTCTGAAGCATTATATTAGCTATGGGTTTGCCTACGATATTGGAACGGCCGACCACCACGACCTCCGCGCCTGATGTATCGAAACCGGAGCGCACGATCAACTCCTGTATTCCGGCAGGCGTGCATGGAAGGAACTTCGCCTCGTTTCCGCCGATCATAAGGCGTCCTACATTTACCGGATGAAATCCGTCCACGTCCTTGTCCGGGTCTATGGCATTGAGCACCTTCTTCTCGTCTATGTGCTTAGGCAAAGGAAGCTGAACAAGGATGCCGTGTATCTTCGGGTCATTGTTGTATTTGTCGATAAGCTTGAGAAGTTCCGCCTCCGATAAATCATCCGGCTGATCGTCCTGAACCGAATAAAAACCGAGTTCATGCGCCGTTTTCTGTTTGGCTGTAACGTAACTTACCGATGCCGGGTTTTTGCCGACCAATATTGTTATAAGCCCCGGAACAACCCCGGACTTCTCCTTTAGCTCAGCCACTTCCTTCTTAAGCTCTTCCCTTATCTGCGCGGCTATTTCGGTGCCGCTGATGATCTTTGCAGCCATAAATCCTCCTGATTTTTATTTTATTAAAGAAAGCATTTCCTCTCTTGTGCTCTGTTTGCTCCTGAATATGCCGCGCACTGCGGATGTAGCAGTCCTCGAACCCGGCTTCTTTATGCCCCTCATGCTCATGCAGAGATGCTCCGCATCTATAACCACCATGCAGCCCTTCGGTTTAAGCCTGTCCATTATCATGTCGGCAAGCTGTGCAGTCAATCTCTCCTGAACCTGCGGCCTCTTGGCAAGATGCTCCAATGCCTTGGCAAGCTCGCTCAACCCGACTATACTGCCCGATGGTATATAAGCTATATGCGCCTTTCCTATAAAGGGCAAAAGATGATGCTCGCATACCGAATAAAAAGGAATATTTTTTAATAACACCATCTCATCGTGGCTTTCGCCCTCTATAGGCTTAAGCAGGTCTTCTTTCGGCGTTTCAAGACCGGCGAATATCTCGGCAAACATCTCCGCAACGCGCTTGGGAGTATCTTTCAAGCCCGGGCGCTGTTTATCCTCGCCTATCCCGTCGAGGATAAGCCTTACGCCCTCTTCTATCTTTTTTTTGTCCATATCACTCCTATAATCCCTAATGAGACAAGATATAGTGTTGGTCTGTTTCAATGACTTTATCAGCGAAACTCTTTAACCACATACTCTTATGCCCGTCCTCCGCATCGGCGACATCCACTTGATAAAGCATATATTATCTCTGCTTTACATAAAAAACAACACTTATAAAGGCGTTGAAACAGACATGCACTATATAATCTCTGAGCAATCTATAATCCTTTTGTCGGTTATTATCTTATCCATCTTTATATCGTAGGGCTCCGAAGGGATGTGTTCAACTATCTGTTCCTCGTAAGCCAACGCAACCTTGGCCTTCGCCCCCCGAGCCAGTAGTTTATCATAAAAGCCTTTCCCGTATCCCAGCCTGTTGCAATGCCAGTCAAAGGCGACTCCCGGAACGATTATCAAATCCATTTCTTCCACAGGCATCCTTCTGCCCTCATGCACTTGAGGTTCAGGTATCCCCATATATCCGGCAACAACTTCATTCATATCTTCCATGCGATAAAGCGTCAATCGGCCGTTGTCATTATCAACCTTCGGAAGAGCAATAACCTTGCCGGAATTAAGGCAATATTTTAACAAATCGAGCGTGTCTACTTCGCTCCTGAAAGATGCATATAAGAGAATTTTATGGGCTGCCCCGAACTCCGGGAGCGCGAGGACTTTTTCTTTAATCTTCAGGTCGTTGAGCCTTTTGGTTTCGGCGATTATAGAATCCCTGCGGGATAGAACCTCTTTTCTTATCAGGTTCTTTTCTTTACGCGCCGATTCACCCATTCACCGGTTCACCCATTCAACCAATTTTGCTTTTATTCCGCTTATCTCTCTTACGACTTCCTCTGCCGCATGAAAGGGCGAATCGCCTCTCACATCTGCATCCATCACAGACTGATCGAATTTTATCGCGCCGAGCAGCTCCATGTCTCTGATATGTTCCTTCATAAAAGATATATCGCCGTCATTCCTAACTTTATTCGCGACTACAAATACGTGCTTTACGCCGAGCCCCTGCGCCATCTCCTTCACAGTGTTTGCCGTCTGGATGCTCCGCTGTCCCGGCTCCACAACAACTATAAAGGCATCTACCGCTTCCGCGGTTCCCCTCGTAAGGTGCTCTATTCCAGCCTCCATATCAACAATAACGACCTCGTCCCTTTCCACAACGAGGTGTTTCAGCAGTCTCCTTAAAAGCACGTTTTCGGGGCAGTAACATCCGGATGCCGCTGCCTTTGACTTGCCTGTTACGAGGAGGGTAATGCCGTCGAATCTATATCCTATCTCCTCCGGAAGGTCGTCCACTCTCGGATTCAGCTTGAATATGCCGCCCATTGTCCCCGGCTTCGCGCCCATCCTTTCTTCTATAAGTTCGGGCATGTCGGCAATCGGCCTTATTTTTCCGATGTCGGACAGTTTAATTCCGAGCGCCTGAGCAAGGTTCGCGTCAGGGTCGGCGTCTACGGCTATAACCCTTCTGCCCTCGCGGGCGAACAGGTGAGACAATACCGCCGAAAGGGTCGTCTTTCCGACCCCGCCTTTGCCTGTAACAGCTATTTTCATGGTCTGAAATTATAACATATCCGCCGTTCTGCGGCATGCAATACCTTTCACACTAATCCATAATAATCGGGATGTAAGGCATACTTCAAAAGCCTTTACTAAGTGTAATTGCCGGTGCAATCCGAAGATTATTTTTGTCTCATTGAATAAAAAAGCAATGTTGTAGCTCACGGGAAAGAGAATGCTGTTATGGCATTCCATATGAGTAAAGGCTTTTTCAGCACGCCTCACATCTCATAATTTGCAATCAAACATTAAAAAGGCATGGAAGGTATGGCGGAAAAGGCTTTACCGGCGAAATTTCTAACCGGCATACGCCTTCCCGTCATCCGCATCGGTGCTTCGCTTATTGAGTGATGCGCTGAATATCTATGCCCTGAACACAAACCGGCACTTGTAAAGGCTTTGAAGCCGTGCCTTCCATGCATTGGCAGCGGATTATAGTTTCACCTATTTTGCCTTTTATGTTATCATCTCCTATGGAGATCAAGAAAATCATCGTCAGAGAGACCCCTTCAAAAGAACTTGCCAAAGAACTCGAAGAATCGGACCGTTATCTGATGCATACCTACAGCCGCCAGCCCGTAATACTCAGAAAAGGACGGGGCATGAAGGTATGGGGAACTGACGGCAAGGAATATCTCGATTTTGTGGGAGGCATTGCTGTAAATGTCCTGGGCCACTGCCATCCCAAGGTAGTCATAGCCGTTCAAAAACAAGCGCAGCGGCTGCTCCATGTATCCAACCTTTATCACATAGAACCTCAGATAAAACTCGCAAAACTCCTGTGCAGCCATTCCTTTGCGGACAAGGCATTTTTCTGCAATTCCGGCGCTGAAGCCAATGAGGCCGCAATAAAGCTCGTCCGGAAATACGCAAAAGAGCATTACGGACAGGAAAAGTTCGAGATCATCACCGCGCTTAACTCGTTTCATGGAAGGACGCTCGCAACGGTAACTGCAACAGGACAGGAGAAGTTTCAGAAGGGATTCGAGCCTCTCATGCCTGGATTCAAGCATGTGCCTTTCGATGACATCAAAGCCCTGCAATCCGCAATAAACAAAAACACCTGTGCGGTTATGCTCGAGCCCATTCAGGCGGAGGGCGGGGTAAAGATGCCGTCTGAGGATTATCTCAAAGAGGTCAGAAAGCTCTGCGATGAAAATGCGCTGCTGTTGATACTCGACGAAGTCCAGACAGGCATGGGACGGACAGGCAAACTATTCGCTTATGAACATTACGGCATGACACCCGATATCATGACCCTTGCAAAGGGGCTCGGAGGCGGCGTGCCCATAGGCGCTGCTCTCGCAACTGAAAAGGTCGCGGCGTCATTTCAGCCCGGAAGCCACGCATCCACCTTCGGGGGAAATCCTCTCGTTTGCGCGGCGGCAATAGCGACGCTGGAAACTATCCTTGAAGACGGATTGCTCATAGAACACTGCGCCAGAATGGGGAAATATCTCATCAACCGCCTGGAGCAATTAAGGGAGGATTATCACGATACGATTGCGGACATCCGCGGCAAAGGACTGCTTGTCGGTTTGGAGATCAACAAGGACGGGGCTCCTATAGTCAAGGCATGCCTCGAAAAAGGCGTGCTGATAAACTGCACCGCAGGCAATGTGCTCAGGTTCGCGCCGCCGTTGATCGTAGAGAAAAGAGAGATAGACCACATGGTCGATGTGCTTGAGGAGGTGCTCGGCAGATGAGTTCTAAAAGGGACTTTCTTACCATATGGGATTTGACCGCCGGCGAAATAGAATGCCTGTTGAAAAGGGCGATAGAATTGAAATCCGGCTCCGATAAAACCAAATGTCCGCTTATCGGAAAGAGCATAGGTATTTTTTTCGAAAAGCCGTCCACGAGGACAAGGGTTTCTTTCGAGGTGGGGATATACCAACTCGGGGGGCAGTCCATCTATCTTAATCCGAGAGAGATACAGTTAGGACGGGGAGAGACCATAGCCGATACGGCACGGGTCTTATCAAGATATCTAAACGGCATAGTTCTGAGGACTTATTCTCACGCCTCTGCGGAGGAGTTCGCCTCGCACGCGACGGCGCCTGTGATAAACGGCCTTTCCGATCTCCATCATCCGTGTCAGGCCCTTGCGGACCTCATGACTATCCTCGAAAAAAAGGGGAAACTGAACGGTATACGCCTTGCGTATATCGGCGACGGCAATAATGTGGCCAATTCCTTGATCGAGGCCTCGGCGCTGACAGGGATGGATCTCACTATCGCGTGTCCCGAAGGCTATGAACCCGACCCGGATGTGCTCGAAAACGCCCGGAGCAAAGCCGCGTCAGAGATAATCGTACTAAGAAATCCGAAAGAGGCCACAGGAAGGGCGGACGTGATTTATACTGACGTATGGGTAAGCATGGGGCAGGAAGATAAGGCTGAAAAGAAAAAGGCGAAACTCAGGGATTACCAGATAAACGGGCAATTGCTGCAGTGCGCCAAAAATGACGCAATAGTTCTTCACTGCCTTCCCGCGCATAGGGGTGAAGAAATAACCGATGAGGTGATGGACGGCCCGAACAGCGCGGTATTCGATCAAGCGGAAAACAGGCTCCATACGGAAAAAGCGCTGTTAGAATTCCTGATACGGTAATTCTATTATGAAAGTAGTTCCTTCTCCTTCAATGCTCTTTACCCTTATATCTCCGCCGTGCGCCTTAACAATGTTGTAACAAATGCCGAGGCCGAGACCTGTGCCCTTGCCCACTTTCTTTGTTGTAAAGAACGGCTCGAATATCCTGTGGATTACCTGCTGAGAAATGCCGGGGCCGTTGTCCGAGACCTCGATAATCAACCTGTCGTCGAACCTTTCTGCCTTTAAGAGTATCCTGTCACCCTTCCCCGAATCACTTATGGCATGGATGGCGTTTGTAAGTAGATTCAGCAGTACGCGCTCCATCTGGGCCGTGTCCAGACCGGCTGTAATTTCGTCGCCGGTGACTGCAACTGCATTTATCCTATGGGTATTGAGCGCTTCTGAAATAAGGTCAAGGGTTTCGCTGAACATCTTTTTTATATTTACGGGCTCCTTTTCGAGCTTCGGAGCCCTTGAGAATATAAGCAGTTCCTGAACGATATTTGCGGCCCGGTTTACGGATTTATTGATCTTGTCCGCCATGCCCCTCGCATTATCGTCGGTGGCGCTCTGAATCAGAAGCTCGCTGAAACCGCCTATGGAAGACAATGGATTGTTCAGTTCATGAGCAACCCCTGCTATAACCTGTCCCAGTGCAGCCAGCTTTTCTGCCTGAGCAACCCGCGATTCCATTTCCTTCTCGGCAGTTATATCCCTTGCGACCAGAACACAACCACCGTTATTGTCATCCGGATGCATCTGGAATGACCTCAAAGTAAACACCTTATCTGCCAAGGAAACCTCTTTGCTCAGTCCCTGTCTGCATACAGATTTACAAGCAGTCGTAAATATATCACCAAGTGCCTCGACAGTTCCCCTGCCGAGAATGCCTTCTCCGTATCTCTCCTTTGCTGCAGTGTTCATCATGGAAATCCTGCAGTCTTTATTCACAATAAAAACCATATCCTGAATGGAGTCGAATGTGTGCTGCCACTGTTCTGCCCAGTCCTGAAGAACCCTCTCTCTCTCTCTAACCTCGGACTCAAGCCTCGATACCCTTTTTAAGGACACCATGGAGAATCCGAGGAAAAGGAAAAGTCCGGCAACAGCGGAAATGATGCCTGTTTTCCTAATAATGGAAAGCTCATTCATCAAATGTTCCAATCTCATGTCCGTCAGGAATTTTGCCTTTATATATGCGTCATCCACAAGTGGGATTATCTGATCCGCGTGAAACGACACCTTTTCAGGCCTGTGATAGAAATCGCCCTTATCTATCTCCCTGTCAAACAGAGCAATCCGTTTTTCGATATTTTTCACATAACCTATTATTTCGGGAGGATGGTGGCATCCATAACATTCGCTGACAATTCTCTTTATCTTCGTCTTAAGTTCTATTGCTTCCTCTCCCGACATTTTCCTGTCAAGGACTCCATGCTTTAATTCGTGGATGGCATCCCTTAATTCAGCGCGCTTGATAAAGCTTTTCTGCGCCTCTGTAAGGGAGTCTATTTTTCCTTTGACCATAAGAAGCCTTGCCCCCATGAACAGAATGCCTGCTGCGGTTATAACGATAAAAAAGCCGAGAATTATAAAAAAAATACGCCTCATAAAAACACTCCCTTAAACCGGATAAAGTTTCTCCTCTTTAAACAATATTTCCCAAACTTATTGCTTGATGGATTTTTATAGATTTGCGTGATACTTTATTATTATTATCAGTAGTGTCCGGTTAAGATGACCGGTCGTGGCTGAAAAGTATTGATGGGTGTTTATTTGAGAGGATTTATGAGTGTTTCTGATTTGAAAATAGATTCACAAATCTGGGATGGTTTAGTAATCGACCGTCCTGGAGGT
>JACREW010000259.1 GCA_016212685.1 Nitrospirota bacterium | reverse complement strand
GGTTCGCTCGTTTCGAGGGTAACTTGACTAAGTGATGTGCCGAATACTTCTAAAATGTTTAGAGGAATACCAAAATCTATGCAGGCCTTTAACCTACGCCCTTCAATACTATCTTTTCTGATTCCCAGCTTCGTTTCCACTTATAAGCCTCATCAATCTGCTTCGGTTTGTGTTGGCTTAATGAGAAATATCATTTGTTAATACTTGCCATGCCTTATGATACCTTTCCAAGCGTTGTAAATCTTTTGAAGTTATCCTCTCAAAGCGCTGGATATTCATATTATCCTCCAAGTCTGCAATTTTCACTCGCCGCGCTATAGAATTTGCTTTTACTCTTTCTATAAACAGTTCGTAAGATTCACTGTCCCTATGCGTCAAGCATTCAACGGCATCGAGCACATCTTCTGGAAAACCTTTATCGCGCAATTGTTCAATAGTCCAACTGCTGTCCTCGATTAAATCATGCAACACGGCGGCCATCATTTCTTCTTCTGTCTTCATACGTAACATTAATCTTAAGGGGTGCAAAATGTAGGATAAACATGCTTTATCCTTTTGCCCTCGATGTCCCTCTAAGGCAATTATAATTGCGTCTTCCAATGTTACGGGTTTGGTCATAATTAGTCCTATTCGTTGTAGTAAATGTTCCCGCCACGATACCAGCCTTTGTCATCATATACATAATAGACCGTAGCTATACTAGAGCTGGTAGCTAATGGCTTAGCTTCTTCTGTCTTGGCACGAGCAATCTTCAACGCTGTCTCAAGGTCATAATAATCGCCAACGAGCCAGTGGTCTGTGCCTGGAGGATGAAATTTGTCAATTCCGATAATCCGATATTTCCCCTTTGGCGCAATAAGTAGCGGCAAATCTGAGTCTTCAATCATTGGTTTGATCCTTTTCTGACTCTACAGACCCATTCTCTTTTAAGTTTATTACACATTTAATAGCATTATAAACCTATAGAACGGGAGAATCAAGAATTTCGTGCAGATATTATTGATTTTTTTAGCCGGTTATGCAGCTTTTTGTTTAAATTGTAATGATTATACCGAAGCGGTATCATTTACAGTTTTTTTATGTCGCTCGTTCCGTCTCTTTCAAGAATCCGAAATTTATGTCTCCGATAAGGATATAATTTCAGGTAAGTAGCTTACTATGCTATAATTTTTATGGACTCGAAATGGACAGACCGTATAAAAATACAATTGTTTTAGAGAAAAATACACATCGATTATGATAAGGAGCAATCATGAAAAAGCTTATTGATAAGGCTAACGTGCTGATTGAGGCGTTGCCGTATATCCGTAATTTTTACGGGAAGACGTTTGTCATCAAATACGGCGGAGCCGCGCAGGTCGAAGAGGAGTTGAAGGATTCTTTTGCTCAGGACATTGTGCTTATGAATTTCATCGGCATAAAGCCTATAATCGTTCACGGCGGCGGGCCGAAGATAAGCGAGACTATGAAGAAGATGGGCAAGGAGCCTAAATTCGTTCAGGGACAGCGAGTGACCGACAAAGAGACGATGGATATTGTGGAGATGGTGCTCGGCGGGCTTATAAATAAAGAGATAGTAGCATTGATAAACAGTCATGGCGGAAAGGCTGCGGGATTGAGCGGCAAGGACGGAGGCCTTATTAAGGCTAAAAAGAAAATGATAAAAAAATCCGCTGTTTCAGGCGAAGAAGAGATTATCGACATAGGTCTTGTAGGTGAGGTCGAGTCGGTTGCGCCTGAGATACTGAAATCCCTCGAAAAGGACGGATTTATCCCTGTAATTTCGCCTATTGGGGTCGGAGGCAAGGGAGAAGCGTTTAACATCAATGCAGATTATGTCGCCTCTGCGATTGCATCGGCGCTTAAAGCAGAGAAGCTTATACTGCTTACGGATGTGCCGGGGATAAAGAATAAAAGGGGCGATATAATATAATCTGTAAATAAAAAGGGCGTTAAGAAGCTCATTGATGCCGGCACTGTTTCCGGCGGCATGCTTCCGAAGGTTCAGGCATGTACGCGGGCTATTGATGCCGGGGTTAAGAAGACACACGTCGTTGACGGCAGGGTTTCTCACTGTCTGCTTTTGGAGATATTCACCAAAGAGGGCATTGGCACAGAGATAGTAGGGTAGCTCTGCAATCTCGTTTTTATCAGAAATTTTTTACAGCTACAGAATTTGCAGAAGCCGCGTCTCAAAAATAAGTGTCTTTCCTGCGAGGGGATGATTGCAGTCCATGGTATATGAGGTTTCTGACTTGCCGATAATAGTCGCCATTACCGGCATCCCGTCGGCACGGAACATCTGCACCTGCTGGCCTATTTCGAGATTGATGTTTTCGCCTATTTTATCTTTAGGAAATTCAAAAACCCTCTCTTCCTCGCGAGGCCCATACGCAAGCTCCGCTGGAATGGCTATGATCCTTGACTCACCGGCAGCCATTCCGATAACGCCTTGCTCAAGCCCCTGTATCAGTTCGCCCTCTCCAATTGTAAATTCGAGGGGCTTTCCGCCTTCCGACGAATCGAATACCGTTCCATCCTCAATCTTTCCAGTGTAATGGATGCTGATCGTATCTCCCTGCTTTGCTGTAGCCATGCATGCTCCTTTACGTTTTGATTCTTTATTATAACCGTTTGAGAGAAAATTTTGCCTCAGGGAATCGAGATGTTTTTCTATGAGTTCTTTGTAGTCCACACTTTGTCTTCCAGCTTGTCTGTCATGGGTTGTTAATAATACTGGGCGGCTAACTTGCTTTTTTAGATTTAGAAATGTTTTATTAATTCTGATTAGCAAGCTATTTTCCGGAGGACAAATGAAAAAGAGTGTTGACCTGAGTAAGGACAAAAAAGATATGCCTCTTTATCCCATAGGCATAGTCGCCGAGCTTATAGGAATTACCGATCAGACGTTGAGGCTTTATGAAAAACACGGGCTTATGAAGCCTGCACGCCGCAATAAAAACAGGTATTATTCCGAGAACGACATTAAGTGGCTTTCCTGCATAAGAGACCTTATACACGAAAAAAAAATAAGCATCGAGGGCATTAAAAAGCTGCTCGAATATGCGCCGTGCTGGGAGATCACAGAATGCTCCGAGGATGTCAGGAATAAGTGCACTGCTTTTATCGATAAGACAAAGCCGTGCTGGGAGCTTAATAGGACCATATGCAACAGGGAAGACGGAAAGATGTGCGAAGACTGCGTTGTGTATATGGCGAACAAGCTGAAAAAACAAGCTAAATAAAAATTTAGCGTATATAAAGACAAAGCATTTCCGCTTCATTCTCGAAAGGCATCCGGCCTTTCTCCGAAGCTACGCCAGCCCGCTTAACCATCCATGTTACGCTTGGGCTGCCGAAGTCGCTCCAATACTTTGTCTTTATATAGATTAGTCGTAGTCGGCTGACGGAATAATCTTCTCGACCTTTACAGGCGACTTGCTGTATTCCTTTGGCTGGGTTCCTTCCTTGAAATATTCAAAGACGGATGAACTGTCTGATAAAAGTCCCGATGCCGGGTCTATAGGCAGTTTAATCACGCCGTTTACCATCGGGAAATCGGGCGCAGACTCGTCAGCGAGCGCATTTTTCATAAAGTTAGCCCATATGGGAGCTGCCGCCCTTCCGCCTACCTCACCCGGGCCGAGAGATCTCCTCATGTCATCAAAGCCGACCCATACGCATCCTACAAGCTGCGGCGTATATCCGACAAACCACGCGTCTTTATAGTCGTTGCTCGTTCCGGTCTTCCCTGCTGCCGGCCTGCCTATATTGGCCCTCATGCCCGTGCCGTAGCTTATTACGTCCTTCATCATCGATGTTATGAGAAACGATGTCTGCGGGCTTATGGAATCGAATCCCTCAGGGTCGTTGCTTTCCAGTATTTCTCCTTTCGCGTCTGTAACGTGTCTTATGGCTATCGGCTTAATCCTTACGCCGCCATTTGCGAAGGTTGAATAAACAGTTGCCATTTCGAGGGGCGTTACGCTTATTGAACCGAGCGCTATGGTAAGCTCCCTCGGCATTTCCGCCTCGATCCCTACGTCTTTTGCAAACGAAATAACCTTGCCTATGCCGACCGCATCGACAAGCTTTACTGTTACGACATTCCTCGAATATGCGAGGGCATCCCTTAATCTGGTCGGGCCGTAATATTTATGGTCGTAGTTTTCGGGTTTCCATTCACCGGCTGGTCCTCCGGGATATGAGACGGCTTCATCATTGATGATGCTCGCCGGCGTGAATCCATGTTCCAGCGCGGCCGCATAGATTATCGGCTTTATTGCGGAGCCGGGCTGCCTTTTGGCATAGACTGCGCGGTTATATTCGCTCTTTGTGAAGCTGAAGCCTCCGACCACCGCCTTTATAAAACCCGTCTCGGGTTCCATGACAACTGCAGCGCCTTCTACCTCCGGCTCCTGCTCAAGGCTGAATGTGACGTTCTTACCTGTGATGGTCTTGAACTTCACCCATATGATATCGCCCTTTTTCAGGATGTCCGTAAGTTTGAAATTTTTTAAGGTAGTTATCTTTCCTGATGAGCGCTCAATTACTGTGTTTGCCCATTGCGCATCAGCAAGCAGCAGTTTTCCGGTTATTCCCCTTGCCTTAATTAACGCCTCCTTGGGATTTGCCGATAAGACCGCACCGCTCGCTATGTCTCCTATGGAAGCCGCGAACGAAACCCTGTGATCGTCATCGTCTTCTTTTATATTATTTTTACGCCCTATCGGTCCTCTCCATCCCTTCCTCTTGTCTACCTCGCGGAGCCCTTCCTGCAAGGCCTTTTGGGCGTATGTCTGAGCGTTTCTATCGAGGGTTGTGTATACCTTCAGCCCGCCCTTGTATACCATTTCTATGCCGTATTTCTGCTCGATCTGCTGCCTGACGTATTCGAGGAAGTAATTATTCGCCTCGGCGCCCGAGCGCAGGGACGAAAGATGAATGGGCTGGTTCTTTGCGGATGCCCTTTCGGACGGCTTGATGTATCCTTCCTCTTCCATCCTCGCAAGCACGATTTCCTGCCTCTCCTTCGCCCTTACGAGGTTATTATAAGGGGAATAAGTATTTGGAGCCTTTACCAAGCCCGCAAGCAGAGCGGCCTCGGGCAGCGTTATATGACTTACGGATTTGCCGAAATACAGCCTCGATGCCGATTCTGCTCCGTACGCTCCATGTCCGAAATATGCCCTGTTGAAATATAATTCGAGGATTTCATTTTTTGAAAGCTCTTTTTCGAGTTTTATTGCGAGCTGCGCTTCGCGGAGTTTTCTCTGAATGGTCTTTTCAGGGGTCAGGAACATTATCTTTGCAAGCTGCTGCGTAATGGTGCTTCCGCCTTCCTTAAGGCTTGCGTGAAGAATATCCTTAACCAACGCCCTTCCGATGCCGATGTAATCTATGCCCTTGTGCTGATAGAATCTCGAATCCTCCACCGCGATCAGCGCATTCTTCAGATGCTGAGGGATGTTTGAGATAGGAACGAATATGCCCTTTTCCACTTTGAATTCGCCTATCAGGGTATCGTCGCCCGCGTATACCTTCGTGCCCTCTGTGGCGCGGTATTTCTTGACCTCCGCGATTGACGGCACGCCTTTCGCGACGGCAAGATAGCCGCCCGCCATGAAACCGAGTATAAGTACCCCGATGATAATGATTGTCTT
>JACREW010000016.1 GCA_016212685.1 Nitrospirota bacterium | reverse complement strand
AAACAGCCGGCAAAGATAAAGATATTGAGCGAGTATTTTGGAAATACAAAAAGGATTGCGGAGATGGGGATAGAAGTAAGACCTATTGCAGTTGAAACAGTCTTTATAAGCCAATCCGCGAGATTGTCGCACGGGCTTATGGTAAACGATTCTCTTATTATCGCAGCCATGCAGGAGGCGGGCATAAGTTCTTTGGCAACAAATGACAGAGGGCTTTACGGAATTGACGGACTTTCTGTTTATACGCCTTCGGATGTAAATATAAACTAACATGACGATACGCGAACAGACTGAACATATAGAAAAACAAATACTTCATCCCAATGCCTGCTTGAGCTCTAAAAGCAAAGGCAGGGCAAGGCCTGAGAAGGAAGATAATCTCAGGACGTGTTTTCAGAGGGACAGGGACAGGATAATCCATTCAAAGGCATTCAGGAGATTAAATCATAAGACACAGGTCTTTCTTGCTCCGAAGGGCGACCATTACCGCACGCGTTTAACGCATGTACTCGAAGTTTCCCAGATCGCAAGGACAATCGCGAGGGCCTTGAGGCTGAATGAAGATTTGACCGAGGCAATCGCGCTCGGGCATGATCTTGGACACACGCCGTTCGGCCATGCAGGAGAGGCGATTTTAAGAGAGCTTCATCCCGGCGGATTCGACCATTACAAACAAAGCCTGCGAGTCGTTGATTTTATTGAGAAAAATGGGCAAGGGCTTAATCTGACCAAGGAAGTCAGGGACGGGATAGTGAAGCATTCAAAAGGCAAAGGCTTGATTCTTTCCGACAATCCCAAGGACAAACCCGCAACCCTCGAAGGCATGGTTGTCCGCGTCTCAGACATCATAGCCTATGTGAATCATGACCTCGATGACGCATTAAGGGCAGAGGTCATTAAAAAATCGGATCTGCCGAGGGAGATAATAAAGGTGATAGGCGAGGTCTATTCGACCCGGATAGATGTGATGGTGCGGGATGTTATTAAGGCAAGCCTTGAGGCAGGGATAAAGGACATAGGAATGGGCGAAGAGATGTCGATAACTGTTTATAAGCTGAGGGATTTTCTTTTTGAGAGGGTTTATGAGAGCGAGAGGATAAAGAACGAGTTCAACAAGGCAAAGGGGATTTTAAAGGCGCTTTATGAATATTATCTTGAGCATATAGATGAGTTGGTTAAGGACATACCTTCTGAAAAGAGGCTTGATCGTCACCGGATGGTCTGCGATTTCATTGCGGGAATGACGGACAGCTTCGCGTTTATGACCTATGAGCGGCTTTTTCTGCCTGAACAATGGAAGGTTCTATGAAGATCGGATTAACGGAAATACCCTGCCCTTCCCTTGTTAAATCTATCCGGATGTTCCACGTGGAACAAGGAGCGGATGATGGCGAATGAAGATATTTCAAAACTCAAGATAGAGAAGGCAGCAACCGGCATCGGATATAAAAAGAAAAAGCCGGTTTTTAAGATAGCGGCAGCCGCAATTGCCGGTGTCCTGATAACCCTCGGCATAAAAGGCGTATTCACCCCTGCGGTTCAGGTAGAAGTGGCCACTGTTTCTCCGGCTTATCCCTCGCAGGCATTAACCCTGCTTAACGCGAGCGGCTACATTGTCGCCCAGCGCAAGGCTGCCGTAGCCTCAAAGACCACAGGCAGGCTGGTCTGGCTCGGGGTAGAAGAAGGAAGTCTTGTTAAAAAAGGAGAGGTCATAGCACGTCTCGAAAGCGAGGATGTCGAGGCGTCAAAGGATCAGGCTGTCGCCAATCTGAATGTAGCCCGCCACAATCTCGAACAGGCAAAGGCAGAGCTTCACGATGCCGAACTTTCGTTTAAGCGGAATAAGGAGATGCTGCCGCAGGGCTATGTCTCACAGGCTGAATATGATGCGTCAGAGGCGCGTTTAAATAAGGCTCAGGCTGCTGTTGCTGCCGCTGAATCCACGATTAAGGCAAGCGCGGCAACGCTTAAAGGAGCTAAGGTCTCGATTGAGTATACGTTGATCCGCGCTCCTTTTGACGCCGTAGTTTTAACCAAAAATGCGGATATCGGGGATATTATTACGCCCCTCGGCGCTGCGGCCAATGCAAAAGCTGCTGTTGTAACCATAGCGGATATGGGTTCACTTCAGGTGGAGGTGGATGTCTCCGAGTCCAATATACGGAACGTCAAGTTAGGCCAGCACGCCGAGATTCAACTCGATGCCCTGCCTGACTCCCGTTTTCGCGGCGCAGTGCATATGATCGTGCCCACCGCCGACCGCACAAAGGCAACGGTTATGGTAAAGGTGCGGTTTATAGACAAGGACAGCCGCATATTGCCTGAGATGAGCGCAAAGGTCGGATTCCTTTCGAGGGCTGTAACTCCGGAAGAGCAAAAGCCCAAGACCGCTATAAATCCCGCTGCATTGGTTAGCCGTAACGGCAAGCAGTCGGTTTTTGTATTGAAGGGAGACAGGGTGTTAGAGACTCCGATAGACGTAGGCGCAAAGCTTGGGGATATGGTGGAGTTTTTGGGCGGGGTAAAGACAGGGGAGAAGGTGGCGATGAATCCGCCCAAGAAGTTAAAAGACGGCTCAAAGATAAAGCTCGCCGAAAAATAGAGAGGATAGATCTTTGTTATCAGGGAAGACAAAGCATTTCCGCTTCATTCTCGGAAATAAAGATGGACAGGCAACTTTTGTAAGTGGGGAGGAAGGCATGGGGTTGGAGCGACTTCGACAGACCATGCGTAACACGGATGTTTAAGCGGGCTGTCGTAGCTTCGGAGAAAGGCTCGGATGCCTTTCGAGAATGAAGCAGAAATCCCTGCCTTCCTCTCCCAGATAATTTAAAAAGGTATTTATGGAAAACGTAAAACCCCTGATTGTAGAAATTAAAAACCTCTCGAAATCATATCGCCGGGGAAGCCAGATAATCCCTGTGCTTGAGGACATAAACATCGAGATCCCGGAAGGCGAATTTTTAGCCTTAATGGGACCATCAGGCTCAGGCAAAAGCACGCTCTTAAACCTTATCGCGGGCATAGACAAGGCTGACAGCGGGCTTGTAAAGGTTGGGGGCATAGACATAGCCGCGCTCTCCGAGGCAGAGCTTGCCGGGTGGCGGGCCGGGAATGTCGGCTTTATCTTCCAGTTTTATAATCTTATCCCTGTGCTTACGGCCTTTGAAAATGTCGAGCTGCCGCTCCTTCTGACAGGGCTTTCAAAAAAAGAGAGGCATGAGCATGTGGAGATGGCATTGCGTGTAGTCAATCTTTCGGACAGGATGGAGCATTATCCGGCGCAGCTTTCAGGCGGACAGCAGCAGCGCGTGGCCATAGCAAGGGCGATAGTAACGGACCCGACCATTCTCGTTGCCGATGAGCCTACAGGAGATCTCGATAGGGTCTCAGCAAAGGAGATATTGGAGCTTATGGAGCGCCTCGTGCGCGAACTCGGAAAGACTATCATCATGGTTACGCACGATGCCCGCGCGGCAGAGAAGGCGCATATAATCGTGCATCTCGAAAAAGGCGTGCTGAGTTTTGAGTGATGGGACCCGATTGTGTGTTAATAAGGAGGGCAAGGCATCTTCCGCTTCATTCTCGAAAGGCATCCGAGCCTTTCTCCGAAGCTACGACAGCCCGCTTCAACATCCATGTTACACTTGGGCTGTCGAAGTCGCTTCAATACCTTGCCCTCCTTTCTGAGAAGATTACTAAGCGAGTCTGATTGATGTTTATACTTAAATTGATATTAAAAAACGCTTTCCGGCACAAGCTCCGTACATCCCTTACCATCTTGGGCATGACCATAGCCATACTTGCCTTTGGTTTGCTGAGGACAGTGGTTGACGCATGGTATGCGGGGGTCGCGGCTTCATCCGCAAGCCGCCTCGTAACAAGGAACGCCATATCCCTCGTATTTTCCTTGCCCATTTCATACAAAGAAAAGATACAGCAGGTCGAGGGCGTGAAGGTCGTGTCTGCAGGAAGCTGGTTCGGAGGAATTTATATAGACGAGAAAAACTTCTTCGCGAACTTCGCGGTAGAGCCTAAGCCATATCTCGAACTATATCCTGAAATTATACTTTCTCCGGAGCATTTTCAGGCCTTTGTGCGGGACAGAAAAAGCGCTATCGCGGGCAGAAAGCTCATTGACAAATACGGCTGGAAGATAGGGGATATCATTACCCTGAAAGGCACGATCTTCCCCGGTAATTGGGACTTTGTGCTGCGGGGCCTCTATAAAGGCAGGGATAAAGGCACTGACGAGACAATGTTTCTCTTTCATTGGGATTACCTCAATGAAACAATGAAAAAAACCGTGCCCCGAAGGGCTGACCAGACAGGGTTTTTCATGATAGGGATAAAATACCCGGAACTTGCCTCGGAGATTTCGGTTGCCATAGATAAGCTTTTTAAAAATTCCCTCGCAGAGACATTAACCGAAACCGAAAAGGCGTTTCAACTCGGCTTTATTTCTATGACAGAGGCGATTGTTGTCGCAATCCAGCTCGTCTCATTCGTCATAATAATTATCATTATGGCAGTGGTGGCAAACACTATGTCGATGACCACCCGCGAGCGCATAGGAGAATACGCTCTCCTTAAATCGATGGGCTTTGGAGGCCGGCACATAACATGCCTGATATTCGGGGAATCCCTTATAATTACATCCATAGGCTGCGTCTTTGGAATTATTGCCACTTTTCCCGTTGCGGATATTTTCAGCACGGCGCTAAGCACGTATTTCCCGATCTTCAACATAGCGCCCGCGACAATTTATATGGACATTGCCGCATCGATAGTCGTAGGGACGGTTGCCGCGCTTTTTCCGACTTACCGCTCCGTGAGGATACGCATAGCCGACGGCTTGAGGAGGATAGGGTAATGGCTATCCCGCTTTACTACAGCTTCCGCAATCTCTGGACCCGCAGGCTTACCACGGGACTTACGATAGCCGGAATGGCGCTTGTCGTCTTTGTGTTCGCGGCGATTTTGATGCTTGCCGAAGGGCTTCAAAAGACCCTTGTCGAGACAGGCTCTTACGACAATACTGTGATAATAAGAAAGGCATCTAAATCCGAGGTTCAGAGCGGCGTAGAGCGCGGGCATGCATCTATAATCGAGGTTCAGCCTGAGACAGCTCTGGGTCCTGACAGCCGCCGTCTCATCGCAAAAGAGATTGTGGTGCTTATAAACCTTCCAAAGAGAGGCACCGACAAGCCGTCCCATGTAGTTATCAGGGGGATTTCCGAAATTTCGATGAAAATTCGCCCGCAAATAAAGATAGCCGAAGGCAGATTTCCGAAACCCGGCTCCTCTGAGATAATGGCAGGCCAGAGCGTAGCAAAACGGTTCAAAGGCGGCGGTCTCGGCGAAATCCTCCGCTTCGGAATGAGGGATTGGACGGTTGTGGGAATATTCGACGCCGGAAATACGGGATTCAGCTCGGAGATATGGGGAGATGCGGATCAGCTTATGCAGGCGTTCAGGCGGCCCGTTTATTCGTCCGTTATACTCAAGCTGAGGGATTCTTCGGAGTTCGAGAATCTTAAGCAGAGATTAGAGAGCGACCCCCGTCTTACGGTGGATGTCTTGCGGGAAACCAAATACTATGAGGAGCAGTCTGAGATGATGGCGAAGTTCCTGCGGATATTAGGCTTGTCTTTGACCATTATATTTTCGCTTGGGGCTGTAATAGGCGCGATGATCACGATGTATGCGGCAGTCTCAAACAGGATAAGCGAAATCGGTACCCTTCGCTCGCTCGGCTTTCAAAGGCGGAGCATTCTAATGGCGTTTTTGGCTGAATCCCTGCTCATCGGCTTTATTGGAGGATGCGTCGGGCTTTTCTTCGCCTCGTTTTTGCAGCTTTTTACTGTATCGACAATGAACTTCCAGACTTTTTCGGAGCTTGCGTTTTCTTTCAGCCTGACCGTCGAGATAATCCTTCAGGCTATGGGATTTTCCTTGATAATGGGCTTTGTTGGAGGCGTACTGCCCGCATTTCGCGCGGCAAGGATGAATATTGTGGAGGCACTGAGGGCAAGCTGAGGGTGTGTTCCACGTGGAACAATAGTCTTTACAAGCACGATAAAAAGTGTTATATTTCAAGGAGTAACTTTGGGGTATGGAGGAGAGGAAGGTGTGCGTTAGAAAATATTTCAGAATGATAGTTATGGTTTTTGCGCTGGCAGCTCTTTTAACGGCCACTGCCGAATCTCAGGGGAAAAAGGGATTTATGAAACAGTCTGAGGAGGAAGGTGAAAGCGCCGGAACCGAGCGGGTTTCCATCCGTCCGAGCGGCCTTGTCCCTTTATTCCCAAGCGACGCTACCTGTCCGGAGGTAGCCTCTCCGTTCGCATCTTCGAGACGATATGACGGCAGTTATCGTCCCTCATTCCGTTACGGCGGCTTGCACGGAGGCATGGATTTGTCGCTCGATGAAGGCACGCCTTTGATTGCCCTCGCATCAGGCAAAATCATCGGCATGGGCATCGGCGGTCAGGCGTTGGGCATCTATTTATGGCTGCAGCATGCGCCTGAAGACACAGGGCTTCCGTTTTGGGTTTACTCCAAATACCAGCACTTATTGGAACTTCCTAAACATGAGATCGGCGATAAAGTGCAGGCGGGACAGGTCATTGCTCTCTCCGGAAAGACCGGGACCACAGGAGGTCATTATGGCGAGTCCGGTTATCCTCATCTCCATTTAACTACCTTGGCAGGCAGGAGCGGTCAATACGAGCGCAGGGGCTCAAAAATTATCGTGGAAGGCTTGCGTAACTTTGATCCCATCGCGATTTATCTCAGTGGCCTGAAAGATCTCGATGAGATTGAGCATATCCCTGAGGAGAAAAAGAGAGTCGCGATCCCGTATCTTTCCGAAAAGGGTTCTATTCATCCGGCAGGAAGCAAGGTGGTTTGGCCGGCAAGATGTAAGCCGAAGCAATAATCGCAAAGAGGAATAATCATATGTGTAAAAAACTGATCGCCAAAGGCAAGCAATTAAAGAGCGCGGTTAAGCTATACAAGCGCGTTATCAAAGACAAGCGGACTCCATTGCCGGCAAAAATTATCCTCGGCCTCGCAGTCGGCTATATGCTTATGCCTTTTGACATTATCCCGGATTTTATTCCTGTAATAGGCCACATAGATGATGCCGTCATTGTTCCTCTTTTGGTTTTCATCGCGTTCAAAATGATTCCGAAGGAGGTTGTCGAAGATTACAGATTGCAGATAAACAATTTAAGCCCTTAATTTGCAATGCGGGCCACGCGCGAAGACAAAACATTTCCGCTTCATTCTCGAAAGGCATCCGAGCCTTTCTCCGAAGCTGCGACAGCCCGCTTAAACATCCATGTTACGCATAGGCTGTCGAAGTCGCTCCAATGCTTTGCCTTCGCGCTATAGAACCAGAAAAGCAGATTCCCTATAGATGCTGAGATGTTTGAGTATGGTAAAATAATTTCAATATGGAAAATAAGCCGATATATTTTAATTACGTTTTCAAGTTCAGCGACGGCGCTGAAAAGAGGTTCGACGTCCAGCTCGAGCGCGAGACATTGAACTTAATTCGCCAGCCGAAAGACAGCTATCCGGAATGGGCGGATCTGAATTTCTTTAAATGCCCTAATTGCACGATAGACGAAGAGAAATACAAGAATTGCCCGATAGTGGAGAGCATTGTAGATGTCATTGATTTCTTTAGGAATTCTGCTTCTTACGAGGAGGTCGATGTCTCCATAGAGACCGAAGCCCGGACATATTTTAAGCACACAACCCTTCAAAAAAGCGTAAGCCCGCTTATCGGCATTTACATGGTCACAAGCGGCTGTCCTGTTATGGATAAGCTGAAGCCGATGGTCCGCTATCACCTTCCGTTTGCGACTGAGGATGAGACAAGATACCGTGTTATCTCGATGTATCTTATCGCCCAGTATTTCATTCATAGGCATGGAGGGGAGCCGGACTGGGATTTAAAGGATCTCGTAAAGATATACGATGAAGTCCGCATAGTCAATAAAAGCTTTTCAAAAAGGCTGTCGAACCTGAAAATCGAAGACGCAAGCATAAACGCGCTTATCATCCTCGACTGTTTTGCCGACTTCGTGAAGTTCTCGATCTCAAAAGATATGCTGAACGATATGGAAACTCTGTTTAAGGCGTACCTTGATAAGCCTAAAAATCCACGTGAAGATTAAAATTATAGAGGCATGGGCGGATAAAAGGTTTTACCTCGCCACCTTATTGAGGACGACTGCTACAACGTATCCAATAAAAAAATCCACAATGGCTATACTGGATTGTTTAAAAAAATTGCGAATTGTAAAAACTGGCAGCAGTCCATGTCTCTATATAAACATAATGAAAACAGGTAACCGATGATCACCAAAAATTCCCTTGAAGCGCTTGAATTCGACAGGCTCCTCGGAGCAGCCGCTAAGTTCGCAAAGAGCGAGGCATCGCGGAATGAAGTCCTTTCTATTTCCCCTCTCGGCAGCATAGCGGAGATTACCAAAAGAGTCGGCCTGATTCAGGAGATAAGGCTGGCGGCGCAGAAGGGCATGCCCCTTCGCATTTCATCATTCCCCGACATAAAACCGCTTCTATACAAAGTGCGTCCGGAAGGCGCAGTGCTCGATCCTAAAGAGCTTTCATGGATAATGGTCTTTTTAAGCGCGGCGTATTCCCTATCGGATCAGCTTAAAGAACGCGAAGACCTGCCGCTTCTCAATGAACTGGTCGTAGACTCGACTCAAAAGCCGGAGGGAATAACAGGCTACCCCGATATACTCCGAATCCTTGAGAAGTCTATAGACAGCGAAGGCGCTATACTCGACAGCGCTTCAGTCGCTTTATCTGATCTCCGGGCAAAGATAAAAAAACTCGAAGGCAAGGTAAGGAAAAAACTCGAGGAGATAGTGCGCGAAGAGGATGTCGCAAAATTCCTTCAGGACGATTTTATCACGCAGCGTTCGGGAAGATGGGTCATTCCTGTAAGAATGGATTCAAAAGGGCAGGTGCAGGGCGTTGTGCATGACGTTTCCAAATCCGGCGAGACGGCCTTCATGGAGCCGCTTATCATAATAGGAATTTCCAACGAGCTTGAAAATCTCATAGCAGAGGCAAAGGCCGAAGAGATAAGGATCCTCAGAAACATAAGCTCAAGGGTACGGGCTGTCGCTTCCGGGATGGAGGCCGAATATCAGGTTCTCGTCTATATCGACACGCTTAATGCAATCGCGATTTTTTCCGACAGGCTCGCTATGGGGGCCCCGCAAATAAACGAACGGAACACAATCAACATAGTCGGGGCAAGGCATCCACTTCTGATGCTCGCGTTTCAGAAAACGGATACGCCTAAGGGCGTTGTTCCCATAGATGTAAGGCTCGGAGGGGACGATGCCGTGATGGTAATAACGGGCCCTAACGCGGGAGGCAAGACCATTGCGATTAAAACTATCGGACTGCTTCTCCTTATGGCCTTATCAGGCATGCCTGTTCCTGCGGATTCTTCGTCCGATTTTCCGCTTGTCAACAACCTGCTTGTGGACATCGGCGATAAACAATCCATAGAGGATAATCTCTCCACCTTTTCCGCACATGTATCGAACATAGCAGAAATCCTGAAACAGGCGGATAAAAACACCGTTGTGTTGATTGACGAACTCGGCACCGGGACCGACCCTGACGAAGGGGCAGCGCTTTCATGCGCGGTGCTAAAGGAGATGAAAAAGAGCGGCGCGCTTTTATTCGCTACAACTCATCTTACCGACATAAAGGGTTTTGTTCATAAAGAACAGGGAATGCTCAACGCCTCGATGGAATTCGACGACAGGACATTCACTCCGCTTTATAAGTTAAGGGTCGGAGAGCCGGGACAATCTCACGCGTTTGAGACGGCTAAGAGATACGGACTGCCGGAAGAAATAATAGAATCCGCGAAAAATATTCTTGGCGTGAGGAAAATAGAGTTGGATACCCTGATATTAGACCTCAACGAAAAGAGAAGGCAGTATGAAAGCGGGATCGATAAACTAAAACAACAGCAGGATGAAATAAAGGAAACAGAGAAACAGGTTAAAGAAACGCTCTTAGAGACCGAAAACCGTCAGAGAGAAATTTTCGCGAACGCATATAAAGACGCCTCGGATATTATTCTGAATACAAAAAGGCAGATGCACGAGTTAATGGAGGATCTCAAGAAAAAAGAAAGAGATAAGATGAAGGAAGTTTTGAAAGAGGCCGAGGCTGCTCAGGAGGCGGTTGTCCAAAAGATCAAGGAATACGACAAAGGCGATAAACGCATACCTTCGATAGACGAACTGAAAGAGGGAGATGTTGTTTTCATAAAATCCATAGGGTATGATGCGCCGATAATCAGCATCAACCCCAAAGATAAACGCTTAAGGGTAAGGGTGGGCGCTATGGAGATAGAAGTTTCCTTATCGGATGTCGGTTTTAAAAGAGGGGTTTCTGTGCAAGCCGCGTACACTTTTGTAAAATCGGAAAGGCCGGACGAAGCCGTTTCATCTACGATAAATATCGTCGGATTCAGGGTGGATGAGGCCCTCTCGCAAATAGAGCCGTTCCTTAATCACGCTTCATTGGCAGGGCTTTCTGAGGTTACGATTATTCACGGTATCGGAACCGGGGCTCTTTCAAAGGCGGTCAGGGAATATCTGACAGGCCATCCTCTTATCAAGGGCTTCAGGAAGGGGGGGCAGGAGGAAGGAGGGGCAGGGGTTACGATAGCGGCGATGAGTTGAGAGTTAGCTTGGATTGATTGCAGACGTTACTATAATGAAAGACAAAGCATTTTCGCAAGGCATGGAATGCACGGCTTCAAAGCCTTTACAAGTGCCGGTTTACGTTCAGGGCATAGATATTCAGCCAATTACCCAATAAGCGAGCACCGATGCGGATGACGGGAAGGCGGATGTTGATTAGGAATTTCGTCGGTAAAGGCTTTCCCGCCATGCATGCCATGTCCTTTAGGTATTCAAAGTAAGAATCGTTTAATTTAGGTTATAATATCGCAAATCAAAAACCGGGAGGTAAAAATGACAGCGGAAAATAATGAGGTTAATTGGAAGGCTGTAATAATAGTTGCGGTTTTTTGTCTTTTGGCGGGGCTGGGAGGCGGTGTGACCATCCAGACTACATTGCATAAGTATGCGGCATGGGTGCCGGTCGGATACGGGGTTGTTGCGGCGATATTCACGGCGATAGCGGCCATTCTATTAATGCAGGTATTGTCGGCTTTTGCGAAGAAATAAACTAACGACCTAAATAACCCGCTGGTGAAAACGCGTCAATGAAAACCGCGCCACGCTTATCACCAGTCGGGTTGATTTTTTGTTGGCCATTCTTTGTTTTATTTGATTTATTACTTGACTAACCTTACTTAGTATGCTAATCTGTCTTATATATGAAAAAAATATTTCCTATAGAAATTGCCGAAGATCTGCATCGTCAGTTGAAACATGCGGCAATTGACTCTGGCATGACTTTGCATGCATGGATAATAAAGGTGTTAGAATCAAATGTCAATCACAAAGGGATAGCCTTTAAAAAGAAGACGAGAAAACACGATGGCAAACCAGAAAACCGTGAATCTTAAGCCCAAAAAGACTAACAGGGTTGCACGCGGGCTATCAACAAACGAGTTGGTTTTCTCCGCTTATCAGGGCACCAATGATGAGGTATTCCCTCAAGTTCTCGCTTTGCATGTACCAAAGGGCAGTATTGTTTGTGATGTCACATACGGGAAAGGGGTCTTCTGGAAAGGTATTGACACAGCAGCCTACGAGCTGAGAGCTACTGACCTGACAACCGGTGTTGATTGCCGCCGTCTGCCCTATGGCGATAGTATGATCGACTGTGTAGTTTTTGATCCGCCCTATATGCACACGCCCGGAGGGACGGCGCATCAGAATCATCAACATTACGAGCATTATTACAACAATAACGGTACCAGTCACACCTCAAAAAAATACCATGAGGCTGTTTTGGATTTATACTTTGAGGGGTCAAAGGAAGCATTTCGCGTCTTGAAGCCCAATGGTATTCTAATTATCAAGTGTCAGGATGAAGTCTGCGCCAACAAGCAGCGGTTAACTCATGTTGAAATTATTAATGAATTGTTACAAATGGGGCTTGCGGTTGTCGATTTATTTGTCGTGGTGAGGAATAACAAACCTGGTGTTAGTAGAGTCTTAAAACAGGTACATGCCAGAAAAAATCATTCGTACTTTCTTGTATTTCGGAAAGTTACCCCGTCAAGTTATCGAGTTCAAAAAAGAAATGACCAAATGCCTTTACATTTAGCGGAGGAAACACGGCATTCAGTTTATCGTAGCTCACGGGTACGTCCAGATAGTAAATCCGTTTCAACTGTGCGATATGCATCTGGTAAATCCGCCACTGATCGGGCAAGCAAATCTCGATAACCTCTTTCTTTTTTTGGTCTGTCTTTGTTTCTGTCAGAATTACAGGGGTGCCCAAAAAGCGGCCTGTACCGTAAACGCCGTCAAGAACGCGTTGGTGAGCCCAAACTTGAATAACACGCTCACGCGTTGAAATCTTAATCGGCAAATGGAATTTCGGCTTATCCTTGCCAAGATTGAAAACAAAATCAGTCGGCAAAGTTGTTTCCATGTCCAAATTCAAAACTGGCAATCTGGTTGTTGGATTCACGCCAAGACGACAGGCAAAAAGATGACCAATGAGATATTCAAAGAAGGTTCCGGGCGTCTTTTGATCGCCGTCTTTGTGAATATCAACATAACAGCAGAAGCTGATTGCTGCCGAATAGATGATCCTCGTAATTTTTTCTGCCGAAAAGTCCGCTAATTGGTTCTTAGCCAAGGCAGTGCTGAAATTGTCCCATTCCCGTGGGTTATCCAAGAATAACGAATTATTAACCGCGCGCGAGTTCTTCTTTTTGGTTGAAAATGCGAAATATTCTTTTTGCGAAACGAGGGATTTTAAATCAATTTTGTCCTCGTCTCTTAAATTCTTCAACGCTGCTCGGACACATTCTCCAATAAGCTCACGATTATTTTCGTTCAGCACATCTTTGGAGAATACCTTTTGAAGCTTTGAATATGTAATCAGCGGGTCATTAGGCATGCAGTAAGAATGACAGATTAAGGTGATGTTTTTCAATATGCAGTTTTACTGTAGTCATTTTTATTGTTGGCCAACATTTAATATGCCAAGTTGGCATTTTCTCCCTGTATAAGCAAAATATTAGCATATTAAGCAGCGGTTGAGAAGAAAAAAGTAAAATATTTGGCATTTTTTTGGTAATATTGTCTAAAAGCGAAGGATGCAGATGACGAATTTTGCGGTAAGCGAAGATAAGAATAAATGGCTTCGGGATAAGATGGAAGCGCTCGGTATTCTTGAGAAGGATATCGAGGAGAAATTTATACGCTCGTCCGGCAAGGGCGGCCAAAAGGTCAATAAGACCGCGACCTGCGTTTACATTAAACATATCCCCACCGGCATAGAAATAAAATGCATGAAGGACAGAAGCCAGTCAATAAACCGCTTCCTCGCGCGGCGCGAGCTTGTGGAAAGGATTGAAAAACTCTCCGGCATAAAAACAGGGAGTGACATAAAGAGAGAAAAGATAAGAAAGCAAAAGGCGAAAAAACAGAAGAGGGCGAGTCAAAAACATCGGACATCTTAGCGGTTAGGTTGACCCCGCGCCATTAAGACCTATAAAATTAACCTGCACAATGAAACGCTTTTTTTTCACCTTTATTTTTGTTCTTTTATTGTCAGGCGCTGCAATCGCCCTAACGGACAGGCCTGTTTCTCATCTTAACGATGCTAAAATCATACAGCCTTCGACCAACGAGGTTACGTTCATTGTCCTCGGCGATTTTAGGACTTCGCGGAGGGACAGAGCGTATCATAATATTTTCGAGCAGATACTCCGCGAGGTAAATACCATTGCCCCTTCTCTTATCGTAAGCACCGGCGACGCGTATTACGGTTACGGCGGCTCCATGCAAGGGTTTAAAAACGAGATCGATTATTTTTTAAGCAAGATAAAGGATCTCGATGTTCCATTTTTTAGTGCGACAGGCAACCATGAGGTGGCGGGAGATGCTGAAAGGGAAAGGTATGCGGAAAAGCGGTTCGGAAGGCTTTACGGCTCATTCGATTACGGCAACATGCATTTTATCATGCTTAACACTGATGAAGTCGGAAAACAAGGAACAATCTCTGGAGAGCAATTGAAGTGGCTCGAAAAAGACCTTGAAACAAATAAGAACGCGGGAAATATTTTTGTGTTCATGCACAGGCCGATGTTCTCCGTAACCGACCCTGAGCTTGTTGCAGGCAAATCTTTTAAGGATAAAGGAAACAGGGATTATCTCCATTCGCTCTTTAACCGCTATAAAGTAAAGTCAGTTTTCGCCGGGCACGAGCATATTTTTAACGAGACGGTTAAAGATGGTGTGCGTTATTTTATTACAGGCGGGGCAGGCTCGCCTTTGTATCAGCCGCCGGGTAAAGGAGGATTTTTTCATTACCTTATAGTCAAGGTAAACGGCAGGGATGTTTCGATTGATGTTGTCGTGCCTTACACTATTCAGACAAGAACTATTTCAGGCAATGACGGGTTTGAATCAAAGGCGGAGATAGAAATTGCAAATATATCTTTTGCAGGCATCGATATAAGAAACCTTCAATTCATTATGCCTGCGGCAGCGGCCGATAAATACAGGGTTAGGGCAACGAGCATATCAAAAAGTGGACAGACGAATGCTCATGCCGTCCGCATACGGCATGTAAAAGACAATAAGGACGGCACTGCAACTGTCAGCGTGGAAACGCAGGTTCCTAAGAACGGTTTGATCAGGGTTGTTGTCGAGGTGGATATTTAGGGTGATAGATTTAATCGGCTTGGACAGACAAATATTTTTTCTGATAAATCACGGCCTTTCAAATGTCTTTTTCGATAAAATCATGCCGTTTGTGACCGCGCGGGGTTATCTGCTCCTGCTTCCTTATATTTTTTATCTCCTCTATAAAGGCTATAAGGAAAGAAAGGACGGGCGGAATTTTTTATCGACAGCCTCATGGATTCTCTTTATTTCATTCGTTTCGTTTTTATTGACGGATTGGGTAACTACCGAGGTAAAAAATCTTATCGGAAGAATCAGGCCGTGCAATACGCTTGCAAGTGTTAATTTATTGGTGGGATGCACAGGGTCTTATTCCCTGCCTTCGAATCATGCCTCCAATTCTTTTGCCTTTGCCCTGCCGCTTTTTTATTTTATGCGGGGCTATAGCCCTTCATTGCCGAGATTGTATCCGGCTATCGTTGCTGTGCTTATATCATTTTCGAGGGTTTATGTAGGGGTTCATTATCCGTCGGATGTTATGGCGGGCGCGCTGCTTGGGATTTTCGTAGGATTTACGGTCATGGGCTTATACGAATACGCCTCGTTACGCTACAAAGACAGTCCGCATATAACATTGCTTTTTTCGTTTCTATTCGCAATAAGCATTTTCAGGATCTATTACATCCTTCACGGGCCGTTAGACCTCGGTCCCGATGAGGCGCATTACTGGGAATGGTCGAGAAGGCTCGACCTGAGTTATTACTCAAAAGGGCCGATGATCGCGTATCTCATTTATATCGGGACTTCTATATTCGGCGACACCGTATTTGGAATAAGGATAATGGCCGTTGTCTTTTCGGCATTGAGCAGCATTTATCTTTTCAAGCTCGTTAATGAGATGTATGATGACAGGCAGGCTAAGGGCGAGAGCCAAAAGGCGAACGGGAATTCTATTGCTTTGATTTCCGCCTTTTTGCTTCAGATTATTCCTCTATTCGCGCCGTTCGGCGTGATCTTTACCATAGACTCTCCGTATATATTTTTCTGGATATTATCGTTGTATCTCTTTTGGAAGGCACTCTTTGAGGGGCAAAGGGCAAGGGACAAAGGGCAATGGCTGTTTCTCGGCATTGTCGTCGGGCTCGGGCTTTTAACAAAATACACAATGGCATTTTTTTATGCGTCTGCGTTTTTATTTTTATTATTTTCGGAGAAGAGGTATTTGTTAAAAACATTCAAACCTTACGCGGCATTATTTATCAGCCTCTTGGTTTTTAGTCCGGTAATCATCTGGAATTTTCAGCACGACTGGGTGACCATTAAGCATACCGCAGGGCAGGCTCATGTTGCGGAAGGAATAAAACTGTCGCTGAAAACATTTATAGAATTTTTGATCTCGCAAATAGGCATAATCACTCCGATCCTTTTTGTTATGATGTGCCGGGCTATATTCAAGCTTCAGAAATCGGAGAGGGGTCTGCGGTCTGAATTTTTATTCTGGTTCTTCGCGCCGGTAATCGCATTCTTTTTGCTTAAGAGCATTCAGGGAAAGGTGCAGCCCAACTGGGCAATGACCGGGTATATCACGGGGATAATTGCGTTTGCAAGATATTTGGTCGGCCAAAGGCCAAAGGGCAAAGGGCAAACGGTCATTGCGGCAATTGCGATTTTGCTTGCCCTGCTTGTCACGGTGATAAGCCATTACCCTTCACTTATAAAACTGCCTGTTAAATTAGACCCGTCTTCGCGAATAAGAGGCTGGAAGGAACTGGGTATCGAGGTCGGCAAGGTTCATGATTCGATTTCGGCAAAGGGCGAAACATTTATTTTTTCGGACAGGTATCAGGTTTCGAGCGAACTCGCATTTTATGTAAAGGGACATCCGAGGACATACAGCGTCAACCTCGGCAGGAGGATGAATCAATACGACTTATGGCCTGACATGAACAGCTGCGCGGCAAAGGTTAGACAGAACAATGGCGGCGAACGCAGTATTAATGCTGTTTTTGTTACAATAGGAGATATTTCTATGCCGGCAGAATTGGCCGGGGCATTTGAAAGGTTCGAGAGAAAGCTGTTTCAGGTTTATGATAGAGGACGATTATTAAGGGAATATTCCATTTTTATCTGTTATAATTTCAAGGGGCTGAAATCCGTTAAGCCAGAAACTTATTAGGAGAATTGATGACCGTATCTATTGTTGTTCCGTTATACAATGAAGAGGAAAACGTAGAGGTTCTGCATGAACGGCTGAAAACAGTCCTCGATGCCCTCGGCACTGGATACGAGATAATTTATGTAGACGACGGCAGCGGCGACAATACCTTGAGCCTTCTTGAGGAGATACAAAAGAAAGACAGCGATGTTCTGGTGCTAAGCCTGAGAAGGAATTTCGGGCAGACCGCAGCCTTTGCAGCCGGCTTCGATTTCGCGAGGGGCGACATTGTTATTACGATAGACGGAGACCTCCAGAACGATCCGAAGGATATACCGAGGCTTCTAAGTGCGATAAAGGATTGTGATCTTGTAAGCGGATGGAGGAAAAAGAGGAAGGACCCCTTTATTACAAGAAGGCTTCCTTCGATGATAGCCAACTGGCTTATAAGTAAGGTTACAGGGGTAAAGCTCCATGATTACGGCTGCTCTCTGAAGGCTTACAGGAGGGACGTTGTAAAGAATCTGAGGCTGTACGGAGAAATGCACAGATTCATCCCCGCTGTCGCAAGCTGGTACGGAGTGCGCGTGGCGGAAATAGAAACTACGCATCATCCGAGACTGCGCGGCAAATCGAAATACGGGATTTCAAGGACTATAAAAGTCTTGCTCGATCTCATAACCGTAAAATTCCTCCAGAGTTTTTCCACAAAGCCGATGCAGTTCTTCGGTCCCATGGGAATAATTTTCGGTATTATCGGCTTCGGCATATCGCTTTATCTCTCTATTGAGAAGCTCTTTAGCGGGGTCAATATCGGCGGAAGGCCGCTTCTCCTTCTGGGCGCCCTTCTTATAATAGTGGGAGTTCAGTTTGTCGGGATGGGACTTTTGGGAGAGATGCTCGTCAGGGTATACCACGAAAGCCAGAAAAAGCCTATATACACCATAAAGAAGATCCTCGGACCCGGGAAATAGCACTGATGAGAAATGATTGATGAGCGACGCATTAAAGGCAGGCTATAAAGATAAAGGCACATTACGCATTAGTCGTTACATCATCCTAATCGGGAAGCTTTTAATAAGTTTCGGTCTTATTTATTTTCTGATCTCAAAAATAGGCGGCAGGGCAATCATCGACCATGTCAGCCGCTTAAATCCGCTTATCTTTATAACAGCCTGCGGCGCATATCTGTTTATGATTTGGCTCTCATCGGTGCGGTGGACCATGCTTATCCCGCACAAAATAAAAACTGCAAAGCTTTTTTCGATCTATATGATAGGTTCGTTTTTTAACACTTATATGCCGGGAATCATCGGAGGAGACGCGGTAAAGGCGTATTATCTCAGTAAAGAGTTAAAGAGTTTAGGCGGTGAGGGTAATTCCCAGACTCATGAACTTAGTATTGCAATAGCTTCCGTGTTCATGGACAGATATATCGGATTTACTGCCATTCTTTTTATAAGCATGGCCGCTTTCCCCCTCGCGTTTGCCTACCTCGAGGGAACGCCTGTAAGATGGCTGATGCCGATAGTTTTATTAATATTTACAGCGGGCAGTATCGTAGTATTCAAGTTCAGGCTTGGAGAAAGGTTTAAGTTCCTTTTCAGGATATACGAATATTTTCATCTCTACAGCAGGAAAAGAGACGTGCTTCTTAAGGCGTTTATATATTCGCTAATTTTGCAGGGCTTAAATATCGTAGTTGTTTATTTTTTGTCGCGGGGGCTTTCGCTGGAGATTTCTTTTTTCCATATCGTCGTGTTTCTTCCCATTATTATTCTTATTTCGTTTATTCCCGTATCAATATCAGGGATCGGATTGAGAGAAGGGGCGTTTGTAATCCTCTTAGGCACGGCTGGAGTTTCGCCGGAAAGGTCTGTAGCCCTCTCTTTAGTATGGTTTTTATCATATGTTACCGCAAGCCTGGTGGGATTGTTCGAATATCTAAGACTCAAGCCGGTGCTTGACGGAAAGGTAGAATAAGAGCCTCTTCAGGTCGTGAAGATTATCCGGAAACGCGTGGTTCTCATAATATTCGCGCAGTCCTAAAAGCAATGCCTTATCGGTCAGATTAAGGTCATACTTTTGGATTATGCCTTCGGCGATAAACTCTATATCCTCGCGCCTTTCTCTCAAAGGCGGAATATAGATGCTCGAAGGTTTTAAAACCCTCAAGAGTTTCTCCGAAAACATGCCTTCTTTCGCTTCTTCAAAAATATTTTTTTGGGACGTCATTATAAAGCGGACATCGAAAAAAGCGGGCTGCATAGCGCCTACCTTATAGAACTCGTCTTTGCAAAAAACCTCCGCGAGCCTGTCCTGCTGAATGAGCGGTATTTTATCTATATCCTTGAGAAGGACCGTTCCTTCGTGCGCAAGCTCCAGAATGCCCTTATGTTCATCAAGCCCCATAAATCCGCCCTTTGCGCCGAAAAGTTCTATTTCAAGGGTCTCGGGGTCGAGGGCGCTGCAGAAAACCGAAACAAAAGGCTTTAGCAGCCGGGGGTTATCCGGCCGGTGATGAAGCGCCATGGCCAGAAGCCTTTTGCCCACACCGGGTCCGCCGTGTATAAAAATATTTTTCCCTTCGGTATTTGCCCTGTATATTGAGTTCAGAGATTCCTTTAACGCCTCTGCCTTTGTCAAAAATGTAATCCCCGAAAAAGAAGAATAGCTTCCTGCCTTTTCTATGAGGCTTCCCGACAATTCACCCACATTGAATTCTCCACATACTGTCTCGAATTTTGCGACAATGTCGGCAAGCAGTTCTTCTATTTCCGTTTCCGGAATCCTGAAATATCTTACTGCCAGTTCCCTAATTTTTTCTTGAGCTTCGGTTAAGGATGGAAATAAAAGTGCCCTGGCGGCTACTTCGCTGATGTTCATGAGCTGCAATAATTGAAAGGACTTATACGCGGAAGAGAGCCTGGAGGGATAAATAAACCCTCCTTTGCGCTTATCGCCGAATATTTCATTAAGTTGGGTCGTAAGATTTTTGTAAAGCTCCGGCGCAGTTAATGCCGTATTAAGCTCTTCTATTTGGTTCGTTTTGAACAGCCTGTTTTCTATGAATATTTTATCCCTTAATGTGAGTTTTAATAAGAGTTCCAAGACCTTAACATAACTCGGGTGTTTTCTAATCATTAATAAAATCCCTATGCACGACATCATGCCGCAGAAAAACGCCTCCTCTTCCTCCGCTATTCCCACTATTTCGTTAATGCGCGATGCAGTCTCCCCGGCCAGCGCAGCATAGCTCCACAGTGACTTGTAATCTTCACCGAGAAAATGATCCTGCTTTAATATATGGTTTTCTATCCCGGCTGCTCCGATAAGGGATATTGCCTGAGAGATGGAGGTTATCTCACCTCTTTTGGTTGATGAATTTATATCCCGAAGGAGGGAAAAGTATAAGCCGGGGTCATATTTGATGAGGTGGGAAATTTTTTGCAGGGGTTCGGCCTCGTTATTTACAATGCTGTGCAGGGAGCATATCGTATGTTCGAAAACCGGCATATTCATTAATGTTATAATAATCGATTGATGTATAAAGAGCAAGACTTTGACGTTATTGTAATAGGCGCGGGACACGCGGGCTGCGAGGCGGCAATGGCCGCCTCGCGTATCGGACTCCAAACCTGCATCTTCACTATCAATATCGACACCATCGCGCAACTCTCATGCAATCCGGCCATCGGCGGCCTTGCGAAGGGACATCTCGTGCGGGAGATTGACGCCCTCGGCGGACAGATGGCAAAGGTTGCGGACAAGGCAGGCATTCAGTTCAGGATGCTTAACCTCTCGAAAGGCCCGGCTGTATGGTCTCTCAGGGCGCAGGCCGACAGGGTTCTTTACAGGGATAATATGCGCTATACACTCGAAAAACAGAAAAATCTTGCCGTAAAACAAGGGACTGTCGAAAAAATAGCGGTTGAAGATGGAAAGGTTAAAGGCGTTGTCACCTCATTAGGGGTCTTTTACGGGGCGCGGGCTGTAATCGTTACCACAGGCACGTTTTT
>JACREW010000258.1 GCA_016212685.1 Nitrospirota bacterium | reverse complement strand
TATCGACGGCTTCTTCGGGCGTGCCGCTCAGCGCAAGCTCCACGGCCCTGAATGTAAGATACATGCAGTCAACCCTTTCGTCTGCCGTAATTACCGTCCTTGATACATACTCTCCGAGCGGGTCTTTATCATAAGGAACGCCTATGAATTTTTCAGCCCAGAAAGCTATACGTTCACCGACGGGTTTGTTTTTCAATTTGGATTGTAAGGCGATGATTTCTCCGTCCGAAAGGGCAAGGCATGATTGAATCGAGTATAGCAGTAATGAAAAGCAGACGACAAAGAAAATGAGCGGATAATACCTTGTCTGCTCTCCCTTCGACGCTTCCCTCATGTGCTATAATACCACATGTCGAATATCATCAAACCCTTTTCTACCACAGGCATCGGCAGCCTTCCACATAAATATCCCCGCGAGGCGTGCGAGCTTATCCTCAGGACGTTCGATATCCCTTTTTGGCCTCAACTGCCTGCGGTTTCTTTCAAGGAATCGATGACAGTTCAGTATTCCGAAGGCATGCCGTATCTGAGGATCGACGAAAACGAGCAGACGGCGTGGGTTATGAGGGACGGCAGCGACGAACTCGAGAGGTTTTACGAATCTTACTCCGACAACGCGAAGATAGCCATATCCGAGGATTATGCCGCCGGGCTGCACGCATTTTTGAAGATGATAAAGGGCAGGAGATTCGATGCGCTTAAGGGGCATATCACCGGACCGGTTACCTTCACTCTCGGGCTGAAGGACCATTACGGAAGGTTGGTATATTTTGACGAGGAACTGCGCGAAATTTCATCCATGCTGCTCAGGGCAAAGGCGCGCTGGCAGGTGGACATATTAAAACAGCATTCGGAGAACGTGATTATTTTTATCGACGAACCGATCCTCTCCGCAATAGGCAGTTCTTCGTATTTAGGGGTTGACGGGGAAGAAGTCCTGCGGCTGCTCAAAGATACAGCCGTTGCTATAGAAGACGCCGGCGGCATACCCGGAATCCATTGCTGCGGAAGGGCGGACTGGCCTTTGGTGATCAAAAGCGGAGTCAGGATACTTAATTTCGACGCCTTTGAATATTTCGATACCATTGCCATATATCATGAAGAATTGAAAAATTTCCTTCTGGGCGGCGGCTATCTCGCGTGGGGAATAGTGCCGACCTCCGACGCGATAAGGGGCGTTGATGACGGCAGGCTTATATCTCTTATGCGCGGACATATCGATAAATTGTGCCGGCATGTGCCGTCGGAACTTGTGAGATCGCGCATCATCATTACCCCTTCGTGCGGTACGGGTTCGAGGAGCATAGAGGAAACCATCAAGGTCTTCCAATTGGTCATGAGGCTGAAAGAGGCGATGTCGTAGGATGGATAGGTAAATTTTTATGCTGCGCATATTCGGTAATATAGAGCAGAGACTTCTGCCGGCCTTTGGGCTGCAAGGTGCTTGATTCATGCAAAGCTTTATATATAAAGTATCTGCGAGATGAGTAATTCTATGAAATATGGCCCTGACAACCCGCATCCTTTAAGCACGAGGAAGACGGAGCTTGTGTGGGAGGGGAAGTATGACGAATACGGCAACAGGCGCGAGGTTGATATTGCCGGGTGCGCCATGCCCATGCAGAAGATCGAGACCATTGATGAACCCGCCAGCCGGTTAAGCCAGACAGGATTATTTGACGCGCAGAAGGCGCACAAAGACGATTTCAGGAACATGCTCATCTGGGGCGACAACAAGCTTGTTATGGCAAGCCTGTTAAAAGATTTCAAGGGCAAGATTGACCTCATCTACATTGACCCACCGTTTGATGTCGGCGCGGATTTTACGATGAACGTGCCGGTTGGTGACGGCAAAGAAACCATCGGCAAAGATCAGTCAACCCTTGAAATGGTTGCATATAGGGATATGTGGGGCAAAGGCACAGATAGCTACCTGCACATAATGTTTGAACGGTTGCTCTTGATGAAGGAACTATTAAATGAAACTGGAAGTATTTATGTGCATTGTGACTGGAGGGTAAATAGTCATCTCAGATTGATTTTAGATGATGTTTTTGGAAGGTCGAATTTTCGAAATGAAATTATTTGGAAACGTACAGGAGCAAGGAGCGGAACCGTTGCTTACAACATAATACATGATTCGATATTATTTTATTCAAAAAGTGATAACGCACTCTGGAATACTCAATATACTGCATATACAGACAAATACTTAGAAGACTTTTTCCGTTTTTCTGATCCTGATGGCCGCAGGTATCGTCTTACAACTTTGACTGCACCAGGAACAAGACGCGGATATTCAGGACAACCTTGGCGGGGAGTGAACCCAACTGTCAAAGGGAGACACTGGGCCATTCCCAAATATATCCGCCATATTTTACCTGATCCAAATATCGAAGACCTACTAAAAGCACTGGACGAACTTGATAAGAGAGGTCGAATAGTTTGGCCAGTGAAAGAAAATGGAGTTCCATCATTTAAACAATATCAAGATGAAATGGAAGGCGTAGAGCTTCAAAGCTTATGGTCTGATATTGGACCAGTGGGATCACAGGCGTTGGAGCGTACAGGGTACGAGACTCAAAAACCAGAAGCCCTGCTTGAACGCATGATTCTTTCATCTACCAACGAAGGCGATCTTGTTGCCGACTTCTTCTGTGGCAGTGGAACAACCGGAGCGGTTGCAGAGCGGCTTGGAAGACGATGGATTATGTCTGACCTCGGAAGGTTTGCGATTCACACATCGCGCAAGCGCATGATTGAGCTTCAAAGAAAACTCTATGACGAAAACAAGCCATATCGGGCTTTTGATGTTTATAACCTCGGCAGATATGAGCGGCAGTGGTGGCAGAAAGAGAGATTGAAGGGAGCTGATGAGGAACATAGAAAAGTTGTTCTTGAATTCTATAAAGCAGAGGTTTTGCAAAACTCAAGCTCTCCGCTCATTCACGGCAGAAAAGGCAATGCCTTATGCCATGTAGATGCTATTGACGGGCTTTTTACAAGGGATGAGTTAAAGGCAGTTGCAAAGGCTGCTAAAGAGGCAGGGGCAAAAGAACTCCATTGCCTTGCATGGGAATTTGAGATGGACTTACGGCTCGTTTGTCATGAGATAGAACATGCGGACAATATCAAGATAAAGCTTATCCCTATCCCCCGAGAGATTATGGAAAAGAACAGGACAACGCCGCCGCCGTTCCTTGAGGTGGCGGTGTTAGAAGCGGAAGTTATTTGTAAAATCTCCCCTAATTCCTTAACGCCCCCATCCCCTCTTAAATTAAGAGGGGAGAAAGGGGAGTTACAGAGTCATTCTGATAAAAAATTAGTTGACATTAAGCTTAAAAAGTTTGTCCCCTCCCTTGCAGAAGTTCCCTCTAAAGAACTTGAAGCGCTCAAAGAACGGGCAGTAAAGAGCGGGTTTGATTTCATAGACTTTTGGGCGGTGGACTTTGATTATCAGGACGGGCAGCCTTTTGAGCACCACTGGCAGGCATACCGCACGCGCAAAGACCGCTCATTGCCGACTGTCTCAAATCATGAATACAACAAATATCCCAAGAAAGGTAAATACACCGCTTGCGTTAAAGTAGTTGATATTTTCGGCTGTGATACGAGTATTACAGTGGATGTGGAACTATGAAGCTTAAAATTCCATATTTCAAGCAAGAGAAAAATACTACCTGCGGCGTTGCCTCTGTGAGAATGGTGCTTGCATTTTATGGAAAAGAAATCGGCGAATTTGATTTGGAAGATGTTTGTGAAACAAGCTGGCTTGGGAATACCTGCGGCGAGATTGTTTCAGGAGTTAAAAAACTTGGATTTGAAGCAGAAGAAATTGAGCATGTAACGCCGAAATATCTTTCATCTCAGCTTGAGAAAAAACTTCCATTGATAGCGCTTATAGACCCTGCTGTTTTATATGGAGGGCTTGAGGGATTCGGACATTTTGTTGTTATAACAGGGATTGAAGATGATAAAATATACTATCACGACCCTGATTTGGACAAAGATTCAGCAAGGAATATATCTGATTTTATGAAGGCATGGAAAAAATTTTCATTTAAGGGGGTAAGGATATGGAAATATACGAAAAAGTAAGAAGGTATCTCTATGAAAATGTCGGGCATATGACCACGGCAGGCACACCAAGATATAACCTAAAGGAAAATATATGGAAAGTGCCTGTGCTTTGCAAAACAGAGCGAGGGATAATTATTGTCGGAGAATTCCATGCCGATAAAAACGGTAATTTCACAAATATCCCGACCAAAGAGGAAATGCTGAAAACAGTTAAACTGGAGATGAAGAAACTACCATTTCTTTATTATGGGGCAAAAAAAGAATTGGATAAACAAAAGATTAAACCGGTTGCCGTGTAAAGGATAAACCTTGACAAGCCCTATTATCAATCTTTCAGCCCTTGAGCCTCTATACCTTCCCCATGAGATGCCGACATTTCACCGCGTCAGGGCAAAGAAAGAGGGCGAACCTGCTGAGAAGGTAAAAGGAAGACGACCGAGTGAAATTCAGATAGCGCAAAACCTTCGACGTTATGTAACAGAGTGGAGAGAGACCGACTACGCCGGGGCTTCTGATACTACGAGGGAACTGCTTCATCACTGGTTCGGGCGAGATCATGCCATTAAAAACAATGAGGGAGAGGTTGTCCCTTTTAAGTATTACTTCTGCCAGCGGGAAGCGATAGAAACCTTTATCTATTTGAGAGAGTTGCGTGGGCTTGATACGTTGTCAGGCATTATATCCGAATTTGGCGGCGAAAACAGCGAAATTGCGGCGCTGGGAATAGACCCGCAGGAAGATCAATGGGCTAAATATGCCTTTAAGGTAGCAACCGGCGCAGGCAAGACAAAGATAATGAGTCTTGCCGTTGTCTGGAGCTATTTTCACTCTTTGAGGGAATCCTATTCGCCAATGACAAAACACTTTGTAGTTATTGCGCCAAATATAACAGTATTTGAAAGACTCAAAGAGGATTTTGGCGATGGCGTTATCTTTGATAAAGACCCGTTAATTCCTGTTGCATGGCGCGGCGACTGGAATCTTTCTGTAGTGCTC
>JACREW010000256.1 GCA_016212685.1 Nitrospirota bacterium | reverse complement strand
TAGAAATAAGGAAAGACGGATATGTTTCGACAGAGGTTGAAAGGACAATGGTCGGAGAGCCGATAAAAGGCATAAAGCTCAAGGGCAAAATCGACAGGTTCGACAAGATAGGGGATTCGGTCCAGATAATAGATTATAAGACGGGGGGCGCGTCTCTTAACTGCAGGCAGGCGCTGGAGGGTAATGAGAATCTCCAGTTATTTCTTTACGCCGCTATGATGAAACATCAGGGATACGATGTGAACAGGGTAGGAATATATTCGCTCAAAGATATAGATATCAAGTGGTGTCCGCCGTCCAAAAGAGGCAAAGGGCAGGAAGTCATCGATGATTATATAATCGCGGCGCTGAAGTTTCTTGAAGACGCGGCAGCCGGCATAAGAAAAGGGGATTTTAAGGCAAAGCCGTTGAACGATTATATCTGCTGGAATTGCCATGAATACGCGTTTTGCCCGTATATACAACAGTGAATTTTTCAGGAGGTTAACGGTATGGTGAAAAAATTATCTGCAATAGTTATTTTATCAACGCTATTTTTATTGTCATGCGCACCCAAGGAGGCCGTACAGCCGCCTTCACAGCCCGCAAAGATAGCCCTTGTGCTCGGTGCAGGCGCTTCAAAGGGATTCGCGCATATCGGTGTTTTAAAGGTTCTCGAATCCAATAAGATTCCGGTTCATATGTTGGTAGGAACGAGCGCGGGCAGTTTTGTCGGAAGCATGTATGCTTACGGTTACGATGCCTTTCAGCTTCAGAAGATAGCTATCTCGATAGAGAGAGGAGAGATAGTAGATCTGACCATTCCGGACAACGGCTTTATAAAGGGCGATCTGCTCGAAAATTATGTGAACAAAACATTGAAAAATACTCCCCTCGAAAAACTGAGGATGCCGTTTTATGCTGTTGCCACGAATGTGCAGACAGGGCAGGAGGTTGTTTTCGGCAAGGGCAATACCGGCTCGGCAGTGAGGGCAAGCTGCTCGATTCCCGGCATATTCAGGCCGGTAAAGATCTCAGGGCAGATGTATGTTGACGGAGGGGTCGTAAGTCCGGTTGCCGTGGATGCTGCAAAAAAGATGGGCGCCGATATAGTCATTGCAGTAGATATCTCGGCTGATTTGAATAATTTCCAACCGGAAAGCACTATAGAAACAATATTGCAGTCCATAGGCATCATGTATTCGAAGATGGCGACCATACAATTGGCAAAGGCCGATGTCGTGATAAAACCGAGGGTCGGGCATATCGGCTCTGCGGATTTCAATAAGAGGCACGAGGCCATAATCGAAGGCGAAAAAGCGGCGATGGAGGCCATGCCTAAGATAAACGCGATAATAGATAAGTTGAAGCAAGAGGGAAGGTTGTAGGTTATGAAATCATATCGCAAAGAACTCTGGTTTAATATTCCAACAAGAAGGGCGTTTATCAATATTACCCCTCAGGTCGATGAGTGCCTGAAAGAGAGCGGCATTAAGGAAGGTCTTGTTCTTGTGAATGCCATGCATATAACCGCATCTGTTTTTATTAATGATGACGAATCAGGGCTGCATCATGATTTTGAAGTATGGCTTGAGAAACTCGCCCCTCACGAGCCTGTGAAAGGCTATCGGCATAATGTCGGAGAAGATAATGCGGACGCTCATCTCAAAAGACAGATTATGGGCAGAGAGGTCGTCGTTGCAATTACAGAGGGCAAGCTGGATTTAGGTCCGTGGGAGCAGGTTTTCTACGGAGAGTTTGACGGCAGACGCAAAAAACGAGTGCTGGTGAAGATTATAGGGGAATGATGAAAAATCTGAACAAAAAAGAACCGTTAAGCGATAATTTAATCACTCGTGTTTATTATACAGTTATTGGTTATATTGACAGGAAAGATGTAACGGATGCGTTGACCATTGTTGCATTTCACCCGGAAACAGGCGAACGGCTATATAATGAAGACGCTGAAAATAGCCAATATGGAAGGATAGTTATAGTTGCGGAACGTCTGAATCTGGTTTCAGAGCTACAAAGAGCTCCTGTGGCACATCATTTGTGGATAGATCAATTTCCACTTATAGTATATTTGCTTTTAACTTGTTTTGATAACCTCGGTCAAACTGATGATTGGGTTGATTTTAATAAATGGCTAACCTCAAATCGTAAGAAAGACGAAAGAGACAAGGTGGTTAATAGTCTTAACCCCGGCGTATCTGCGATAGAAATAACCAAAGAAATTTATTCTTACTACAACAAGGAATATAGTGTCAGAACGTCTTTTAATAATTTTATAGATAATATGCTTCCAACAGATATTAAAAAAGAGTTGTTAGGAAGCATACGCCTTATTAAAAAAACTGAATTAAAGAATGGCGAGGAATCAACACCGGAAGAGAACCAAAAATTTTTATTTAAATTGCGAAATGATTTTACACATAAAGGAACCTCTATCAGAGGATTTTACCATAACCTTTATGACGCTTTACCAATATATAGCCGTCGAAATCATTGGGTGACATGCCCGGGTACTTTTGGCAAATATTTTAATGTTTCACTGAAAAATTGGCCTTTCATTCTTGAGCATGCAGTCAAAACTGGGTTCTCAAGAGATCTTGAGAATATACTAAAAGTAAATCACTGCAACGAAATGCCAAAGCAGCATATAGAAGTAGATGTTAGCGCATTTTTAACTTTTGCTGTTACTACAACATGGCACATATGGTATGATGAGCACCAGACTGTAGATAGTTTTATTAGAGATATCGCTGAAGGCATAAATTCAAATGGCTCTCAGCGTGGAATTCGCTCCGCCGGCTATGGGTTAGACTGGATTTTGTATGATATCAATTCAAGTAAGTTTTTTGATGAACTCCGAGTGGAAGACGAAACTGTGCAGCCGAAACCGACTGTCGTTCAGGCAGGATTTGCTCCGGGGATGAAACTAAAAGTTTTTGATCTCGTTCATACTCTTAACTTTCAGAGGTCAAAAGTACTTTTTAAGAAACATGAAATGTAGGACGGAACATATCGAATCGCACGTTATGCGCCAGATGAACCGTTCGCTTTTGTATCGGAGAAAAAGGACGATTTAAAGCATTTTATAGAAGCAGGAAATGATCTTGAAGTTGTGCAGTATAAACCTTATGCAGAAATGTTATAGGCATGGAGAAGATGCGAATGCAATAGGAGAACAGGTAGAAGAAAACTAATGGAAAACAGTAGTGTCCGGTTAAGATGACCGGTCGTGGCTGAAAAGTATTGATGGGTGTTTATTTGAGAGGATTTATGAGTGTTTCTGATTTGAAAATAGATTCACAAATCTGGGATGGTTTAGTAATCGACCGTCCTGGAGGT
>JACREW010000257.1 GCA_016212685.1 Nitrospirota bacterium | reverse complement strand
TTCAACCCGGCATCCATCTCAATGATCTTTACGGGGAAGGCATCTGGAAGCTCGTTCGACAGAAAACAGCCTACAATGGGGTCCAGTTCATCTATGCTCGAAACCCAATTAACCTTTTCTTTGAATCCCGAGAGCATTTCCTGTTGTTGCGCCTTTATCACAGGATTTAATTCAATTATTGTATATTTGAGACAGTGAAAAAAGTCCTTGATCCTCGGGGACAGTCCCGATTCTACGACTCCGCTAACCCCACCTAACCTCCCATTATCTAAGGGGAGGCAGGGAGGGGTTATGGGGACTGCCCCCTTGCCCCTTGCCCCTTTTAAATATTCCAGCATATCCTTTGCAAGGTATCCCATGCCCGCCCCCATTTCAATAACATGAAAAATCTCAGGGCGTCCCATGACTGTCCACATTTCCTCCATCTGTCTGCCGAGCATTGCGCCGAATATGCGGTGAAGATGCGGGCTCGTGTAAAAATCGCCTGCCCTGCCTATTTTTGCGGAATTCTTCGCGTAATAACCTAAATAAGGATAATAAAGGCACATCTCCATGAATGTCTCAAAATTGACGGGGCCTTCCGATTTTATCTTTTCGATTATTTTTTGCTTGAGGAGAGACACTACTTTATTTCAAGCATCCTGTCCAGCGCCCTTTTGGCCGGGACTCTTATCTCTTCCGGAACCTTTATGATATTCTTCATCTCTTTCAGAGCCTTGAGAACGCTGTTCAGCGTCGTCTTCTTCATATTAGGACATATCATATCCCTTCTTAACGGATGAAAGACCTTATCCGGATTTTCCTTTTTCAGCCTGCGCATCAAACCCAGTTCGGTGCCGACAATAAACTCCCTCGCATCTGATGCCTTTGCAAACCTCAGCATTCCCGACGTGCTTGTAACATGGTCTGCGAGATCGAGAACCTCGGGCCTGCATTCCGGATGCGCCATTAGAACGGCGTTTGGATGTTCCTTTCGTGCCTTCAGAATATCGTCCTTCGTAACCCTGTCATGGACGTGGCAAAAACCGTCCCATGCGATCACCTGCTTCTTTGTATTCTTTTGCGCCCACATCGAAAGATTCCTGTCCGGTATGCATATCACTCTTTCATCGGGAAGCGATTCCATCACCTTTACAACATTTGCCGATGTGCAGCATATATCGCTTTCCGCTTTTACATCGGCAGTAGTATTAACATAAGCAACTACCGGAACGCCGGGATATTTGGCTTTAATGTCTCTTAATGTGAATTCGTGGGGGAATACAAATGTCGGCTGCACTTCGTATCCCGGAAATGTCTTCCATACCGTTCTCGGCGAGCTTACCTGAATCATATCGGCCATAGGGCATCCGGCATCGAGTTCAGGCAAAAGCACTGTTTTGTCGGGTGAAAGGATAGAGGCGCTTTCAGCCATGAAATGCACTCCGCAAAAAACTATCACGTCGCAATCCAGACCCGCGGCTGTTCTTGAGAGTTCGAGGGAGTCTCCGATAAAATCGGCGATATCCTGCACCTCATCCCGCTGATAATTATGGGAGAGGATCACGGCATTCTTCTCTTGTTTTAATCTTAAAATATCTTCTATTGTTTCCGGCACTTAAAATCCCTGATCGAAATATAAATTGGAAAGATATGAATTTGTGAAAAGAACCGTTCCGTCTTTTAGAACCATTTTTTGTATTTTTGTATGTTTTCCGCCTCCGGTAACGCCGCCTTGAACCGGCACGAAATTATTGCCCGAGTAATAGTTTATAACCCTGTTGACGTACGTAACGGTCTCCGGTATCGACGGCACGGTTCTTGTTCTTTCCACAAGTTTCGGCCCCGCGTTATACGCGGCAAGCGCAAGAGTAAGATTCCCGTTGAATTTATTCAACAGATATTTCAGATACCTGACGCCTCCGTCTATATTGTCCTCGGGGTTGAAAGAATTTCTCACGCCGAGTACGGAGGCTGTCGAAGGCATCAACTGCATGAGCCCCCGCGCGCCTTTCGGAGAAACGGCATTGGGATTCCAGTTCGACTCCGCCTTTATAACAGCCTTTACAAGGCGGGGATCTATATTATGCATAGCTGCCTTTTCCTCTGCCATAGTATGATAATGAACGTTTTTAACATACGACTTGCCCGATACTTTATTAGAGGCATAAGACGATTTCCTATCCCTTGATACAACCTTGCCGCTTCTGTCTATAGGCGCATCGGTGAAAATCACAGTGCCGTCGTCCGACACATACTTATAAATATCGGCCTGCGATTCCACGCTTGCAAACAGCATAATTACGATAAGTATCAAAGCAGCCATTTGATAAAATCATACCATGCATATATGCCTTGATTCAAGCATTTAAGCCTGTCTTGACAAAAATGCGCTGTTTTGGTTTTAATGAATATCCCATTACGTAGGCGCGTAGCTCAGTGGGAGAGCGCTACCTTGACACGGTAGAGGTCAGGGGTTCGATACCCCTCGTGCCTACCATTAAAATCAAAGAGTTAGACAGCCTGCCTTTCACCTTCATGTGCCAATGCAGCAAAATTGCAGCAATTTTAGATTGCCGGTTTTTGTTTGTGAAAATCGACTATGCAAAGTCTTTGCACGCTCTTGGGAAGGAATAGTAAGGAAAAGAGATTTTTTGAGGCAAGAATTATAACGCCCTGATGACTGACGAGTGCCACTGTAAGATGTTAAGAAGCCGGAGAACGATTTGCAAACCTCAAACCATCGCTCATCTGAAAAAGTATCCTGTGGCGCTCGTTCAACTCCAGCGCATTGATACTCTTAATTCAACGCGATAACTATGACTACCTTGATTATGATAATACCCGCTGACCACAAGAATAAATCCACTTCGCGCGTGATTGAAAATGTAGGCTTCTTGTTCATATCCAAGATCGCGGCAACAACGTCTTGCGAAGAAACACTTCTCCCATCCAATAGTTGTATTAGAACAGACTCTTGTTTTTCAAGGGCTAATCGCACAAATTTGTGTTCTCTATAAATCCTTATGTACAAATAGATCAATATTATCGAGATCATTATGTCAGAGAAGACTGTAATTGGTACAATAAAACTCTTAGCTTCCTTCCATGCAAACGCCGTTATCGCGAACGAGAAAACAACAAATGTTGTCGATAGATTGTAAACTCGTGCTTGGATATCTCTGATGGTCTGCCTTGTTTCTTTAACTAAATCTAACAAAATTGCCTCTTTGTCCATTGGCAACATCTCCTCCTCGGCCTACGCCTGAAGTCAGCGGCGCAGTCTCACCGCGTCCGCTGGAGCGATTCGTTAAGCGGTCTCTTTTGCTTTTTAATGATTTCAGTTAATGATCTTAAGGCTTGATTTACGGAGTCGTGGTCCGGGAAGAATTTGGAGACATCGGGGTCAATTACTACGACATTTGTGCCTTCGCTGTATTTTTTTGCATATTTCCCCTGGACGCCTTTACTGAAATCGTATTCCTCAAGCATGTCTGGATCTTTTTGCATTTTCTTCATATTGTTTCCTTTCATGTTTTGTCGCTTTTCTTGCGCTTATTATTCTGATTTTATCTCTCCTTTCCGTATGGACAACTACCAAAAGACGGTTGTCAACGGAGTTCCCAATCACGATAAATCTATCCTCATCGTCGGAGTGCAGAGGGTCATAAATCGTCAACGATAAGGTATCCTTGAAAGCTGAACATGCCTCATCAAAAGAGATTCCATGAATCTTAAAATTCTTTTTTGCCTTGTTCTTATTCCATTCAAATAGGAGCATATCTTGTTGTGTCTATTATAACGTGAGCCGTCAGGTTTAACAATTGCTGCAAGTTTTTATATTACGCTTAACATATAATATGCCAACTGGGTATTTTCTAAAATCTTAGCATATTCCGAGAAGGTTTTGTAGGAAACGATCTTAAAATTAAAGGGAAAAGAATTCTTACCCCTTGTATTTTACGGTAATATGGACTAAAAGGCAGGTTGGCATAATATGACAAAATCGTCTGATATTATCTTTTGTTCTGATTTCGGCAATTAACCGATGCAATATAATTCACAGTTTTTATTTGGCCGGATCAACTCGATATGCTGTAGTAAAAATGTAGCAAAATTGTAGCAAAAAATATTAAGAAGTGCGGAAAATACGACAACAGATATAAAATGTGGAATCCTTGCAAACCTCACAGCCTCAATGCTTTTAGCCCAAACCGTTACCGGCAGCCGATTTGCTTAAATTGCCACTTGGCGCTTTGACACGGAAGAGGTCAGGGGTTCGATACCCCTCGTGCCTACCATTAAAATCACTTCTTTACTTCGCCAACATCAATCCTGAACTCAAAGGTCTTTGCCGTTTTAATCCCGTCGCTGTCCGTTGCGGACGCCCTGAATTTATAAATGCCTTTTTCTTTTTTCTCGGGTTTCCAGATTATCTCGCCGGTTTCCCTGTCAACCGTCATGCCTTCCAGAAACGGCTCTTCAAGGGAAAAGGTTACTTTATCTCCATCAGGATCGCTGCCGACTAACTGCATAGTAATGCTGCCGTTTAGCTTATGAATAGTTTCTTTAAGGGCTAAGGCTAACGATGGCGGAGAGCTGTGGATAACGACAAACATGCTTTTGTAAACGTCTTTTTCAGCGCCGTCAATAAAAGGAGTTACCATCACGCTGATATGATCTCTTTTCTTAAATTCGCCGGGCGGCAAGGTGTTATCTTTTATGCCTTTAACAGGTTTGCCGTTTATACGCCATGTGTATTCGTATGTTATATGCCCTGTCCCTTGATAATCGCTCGACACATCGGCTTTTATAGTGTCGGTAATTAAAGGCTGCGGCGGGCTGAAGATAACTTTCTTTATAAAAAACTCATCAGGCGTTTGTTCGGTTTTAACGGACGGTTTGGCTGCATCCTCGCCTGAAACAACGTCCTCTTTCGCGATCTCACGGCCTGCAACTTGATTTTCAACCTGATGTTGCTTGCCTGATTCTTTCTTAAAAAAAATCAGACCCGCAATAACAACAAAAAATATCAAAACAGCAAAAAGAAGTTTTCTGCTGCCTGTTTTTTTCTCTTCTTCCTTTTCCTGTTTTTGCAGTATCTTAACAGGCGGCTTAGCCGCCTGTTTAAATTTTTTTTCAAGCTCCGGAATCCTTATCTCTACCGGCTCTTTCTTGAATGAAGGCTCCAACGCTTTATCCTACTGAACCCTTTTATCCTTCCAGAACAGCATATTCGTCCTGTTGGAAAGGAACGGAGGATTAAAGTCTATCCTCGTCGTTACAGCATCAGTCCCCGAACCGCCGCTGGTGGTAACATATAGATCGGCCGGCACCGCAGTGCCGGGTTTCAATGATATTATCGGCGAAGAGGCTATTCCGCTTCCCAATGATACGCTCCGTGCGCCTTCAGAAAACATGCCGGTACAGTTCTGATAGTTTATTGCGTACAACCTCGATGTTCCTGACCGTGCGCATAGATTTGAATTTGTGGTATCGGACGTATATGTGGTGAAATAAACAACCCCGCCGAAGACCGTAATGTCGGACAATGCCTTTTCATTGCCTGTAAAATTTATATACCAGCCGTTTTTAGTTAAGTCATCGCATTGGTTCGTAACGGATGTTACATTCTCAAAATTGCTGAGAGTGTACGTCGTAGTGCGGTCATTATCTTTTATCCCGAAAACCTTTTCGTTTGTGCTTGCAGCCGTCGGCTCTGATTTATTTCCTGTTGCCCAATAAATCCATAAGTTGCCGCTTGTATCTTTAGCTACGGTTGCAGAGCTATAAACGGGTCTCAATCCCTCTCCGCCTCCGGACGCGTTATATAACTTCCCTCCGCTCCAATTGGATGTATTGCATGAAGACCCCTGACTTGAAGTGCAAAATTTTAATCTCCATATATTGCCTTCTAAATCGCCGACATAGGCAGTATCGATAAAGCCGTCGTTATCCGTATCCACAATAGCTGGAGTCGCCGGAATGCTGTATGTCATAGTAGTAGTATTGGCCCTCGTGTAACTCCACAAAACGTTTCCACTGCTTAAATCTATAACATAAAATCCCTTGCCTCTCGTATCGCAGCTTCCCCCTCCGGAGCAGTCGGATGCATTGTATCCCCCACCTATAAAACCGACCCATTTTTCATTTCCGCTTATTTTTACCCTCCCGACCGTCATTTTGCTCCACGGCTCGCCTAAATACGGGGCATTGGAAGATGTAGGATTTATCCGCCATTTATACGCAGGGCTCGAAGTGGTTGTGAAATCGAATGAATAATAACCGCAGTAATAGCTATACGTGGAAGAATAAGTATAGCTGAACACTGAATCGCAGGAT
>JACREW010000261.1 GCA_016212685.1 Nitrospirota bacterium | reverse complement strand
CCTAAGTCTTCCTTCCCGACCATCTCCTCAATATCTATCCTGACAATGCCTGTTATTTGTAATTTTTCCTCAGGGAAATCTCCGTAACCGCCTTCAGGCTGATATTTTTTCATGAGACATCTCAGGGCAAATATGCATTCATTCCTGTCTTCAACGATATAAGCCCTGCCTTTTATTATTACGCTTCTGTAAAGGTATTCAGCCCTGCATGGATTCTCGTTACCCTTAACATAGGCAATTGGCATATCCACTTCAAAACAGACGCGATTATCCCTCTTGATGTCTTCAATCTTCTCCCCTTCCTTTGCTGTATGAAAATAAATCTTTCCAAATCCCCCCTTACGCCCTTTTAGTAAAGGGGGGATGGGGGGATTATTTTCATCGCAATAAACAAAATTTAAAGGCTTCACCATTGGACAGCCATCTTTGCCAAGAGTCCCCAATCTGCCCACATGACAGGTGCTCAAAAGGTCAATTATCACCGCCTTATCCTTGATCTCTTTTTTGCTCTGACGCATAGCTATTTCTCCTTTATTGTTTTTCTGCAAACGCAAAGAGCCTCTTGAACTTAAACTCTATGCCCTTTTCCGTCCTGTAGTTTTCAAAGCCCATTGCAAAGGCGTATTTGAACTGGTCCTGCTTCTTTTCGTTCAAAAGCTCAAGATACGGCCTCAACGCGGCGGATTCGCCCCATTCGAGCACTTCATTGATGCTTTCAAACATGAGCGTATAGTCCTTATAAAAGGCATTTACCTCCGCAAATTCCGCATCTTTCAAAAATCCGGCAAACTCCTCTTTTAAAGGGAATCTCCACGGAGACGCCATCTTTTTATATTTCGCCTCAAGGCCGAGAAATGAGATCGCGCTGTTTATATTTTCCATTAATTCCCAGCAGAAGTCCTTTGCCGGAAGCTGAACCGCGATCCGTCCGCCTTTTTTTAATGCCCTGTATAACAACGCTGCCGCATCCTCCTGTTCTTTTATCCATTGCAACGCGGAGTTGGAGTATACGAGGTCGAATTCTTCTCTGAAATCGATCCGTTGCGCAGGAATGTTTATCAGGGCGATATTGCCCGCGGACAATGATCTCTCCCTTGCCTTTTCAAGCATCTCTATAGAAGGATCTATTCCGACGACTTTCCCTTTGTGAGCCAGACGCGCAAGTTCGATTGTAAGGGTTCCAGTGCCGCAGCCGATGTCGAGTATGACATCATCCTCATGAACATTCGCCATTGTGATAAGTTCCCTGCCCGCGTCTGTTTGCGGCGAGTGTGCAGCATCATACATTCCGGCATTCCATTTCATAGCGCACCTCCAAAAATAAAAAGGCCGCGGAGTTTGATTCCGTGGCCTTCGAGTTTTCCTATGTTATCCGACTAACAGCTAATAGAATCTCCCTCCGGCCACGGCATTGACATGCCATGCGGTTTTAAGAAGCCTATTTGCTATAAGCAGATTGTAAAACATGTTTAAATATACACCTGCTTTGCTTCGATGTCAAGAAAAAATTTTACGATGGAAAGATTAAGCCTGTTGTTTTTTGAGTTTTTTATTCACGTGCCACTGCTGGGCTATGCTCAATACGTTGTTCACAAGCCAATAGAGGACAAGGCCCGACGGGAAAGTCAGGAACATGAATGTAAATACGACAGGCATTATCATCATAATCTTCTGCTGCGTGGGGTCCATGCTTGACGGAGTCATCTTCTGCTGGATCACCATCGTTGCGCCCATAATAACGGGCATTATGTAATACGGGTCTTTTATCGAAAGGTCGGTTATCCAGAGGGCAAAAGGCGCTCCCCTCAGCTCTATGGCTATCAAGAGCACTTTGTAAAGAGCGAAGAATACCGGGATTTGAAGCAGCATAGGCAGGCAGCCGCCCATGGGATTTACTTTATTCTTTTTATAAAGCTCCATCAGTTCTTTTTGCATCCTCTGCGGGTCGCTTTTGTATTTTTCTTTTATCTCAGCCATTCTCGGCTGTATGTCCTGAAGTTTCTTCATCGACGCCTGTCCCTTGTTGATAAGCGGGATGAATGGAATTCTGACGAGTATGGTGAGGATTATGATCGCAACTCCGTAGTTGGGGAATATGCCGTAAAACAACTTCATCAGCCAGAATAACGGTCTGGCCAATATGGAGAAGAAGCCGAAATCGACTATATGCTCAAGGCCTGCTCCGATTTTTTTCAGGCTGTCGTATTCCTTCGGCCCCGCATAAATGAAATAGTTATTGACGCCCCCGGCGAGTTTAAGAGCCGTGAACATATCGCCGTTCCTGCTCCACGCCTTTGCCTCTTCCACCTGTCCCTTAGGCACGATGGATGAAAAGAAATACTTGTCCTCCTGAGCGACCCATTTTACGCCTTCCCTGAAATTTTTTGTTTCTTTCAGATCCTTGGCAGTGAATTCAATCCTGTCGGCGTCTTTTAAGATAACAGGGCCGAAATGCGTGGAATCGTCTTTTTCATAAATGCCGAAGTTTTTGCCTAAGGTTATCCAGTAAGAGGTTAACCCGCCCGTCTCATCTTTTAGATCGATACCGTAGTCGCTGCCGCGGAACGTATAAGTCCTGCGTATGGAGCGCCCTCCGGCGGAATATTCGAAAATAATGTCTGCCGTCTTGGATGCGGCGTCGAGTTTTAGATCCTTTCCTTTAACGGAAAAAGTAACATTCGAAAACTGGAATTCCTCATCCATCCCTACGGACAGCGGAGACAATACGTCGTCTCCCTTTAAGATAATCGACCCGCCGCTTTTGTCTTTATATTTTTTCAGTTCGATGCTCTTTATCGCTCCGCCCTTTGAGGTAAGCACGGCAATGTAAAGATCGTTTTCTACCTTTATCTTTTTTTCTACCCCTGATGTCTCAGGCTTGGGTATGAGCGAATGTGCAATGGCCTGCGGAACTGCTTTAGAGCTTTTATCTTCTCCCTTGACTGGCTCTTTTGTCTCTTTTACCGGAGCTACCGGAGGCGCGGTAGGCATCAGATACTGATAGGTTATCAGTATGGCTATGGAGAGGATTATTGCCAAGAGCATTCTTTTATCCATATTTTAAACTCCTAACTTATTTCACCGGATCGTATCCGCCGGGATGAAACGGATGACATTTTAATATCCTTCTAACCGAAAGATAACCGCCCTTAAGCGCTCCATGCCTATCTACCGCTTCCATAGAGTATTCCGAACATGAAGGCGTGAACCTGCAGCTCTGCGGCAACAGGGGAGAGATAATCCGGCGGTAGACTTTTATGATTCCTATTATGAGAACTTTCAATTTTATGCGGCCAGACGCTTTCTTCCCTTTAACCTTCTGTTCTTCAAAACCCGTTGTCCGCCCTTTGTGCTCATGCGGGCAATAAAGCCGTGGGTTTTTTTCCTTCTGCCTTTATGTGGATTATAGGTCGTATATGTGCCCATTTCTAAAACCTCCGTAAAATTATTGAAAAGAAATTATAATTTTTCGGAAGCCGTAAAGTCAAACTTTACTGCTTCCAGTATTCCTCGAATTTGCCGTTTTTTGTAATCCAGATGACGTATGGAGAGCCTGCCACGTCTCCCTTTTCGGTGAATTTAATTTTTCCGAGCGCGCCTGAAAACTCCATGGAATGAAGCTTTTCTATAACAACCTTCCCGTCCGTAGTCCCTGATTCCTTTATTGAGGCAAGAAGGATGTTCATCGCCTCGTACGCATAGATGGAATAGGGGCCGAGTTCTCCGAATCTGGCGTTATACTTTTCTATAAAACCCTTTGCCGCAGGAATGTTTTTCGGATCGGGACTAAAGGTGAGATATGTGCCTTCGGCAGACTTGTCCCCGGCAATCTCAACAAACTTCGGATCGATGCTGCCGTCCCCGCTCATGAAAGGGACAGCCATGTTTATCTCCCGCGCCTGTTTTGTAAGAAGACCGGTTTCCGGATAAATGCCGCCGAAATATATCAGTTCCGGCTTTTTCTCTTTAATAGATGTGAGCACTGTTTTGAAATCCTTGTCTCCCTGCGTTATGCCGCCGTAATAAACCACCTCTGCCGCGCTTCCTAGATGCTTTTTGAACTCATCCGCAAGTCCCTGTCCATACGTGGTCTTGTCATGGATTATAGCTACCTTTTTTATCTTGAGTTTATCCCTTATAAAATCAGCGCCTACCTTGCCCTGCTGGTCATCCCTGCCGCAGACCCTGAAAACGCCCCTGTATCCCCTCTCTGTAAGCTGCGGGTTTGTGGAAGCCGGGGTTATCATGGGAATGCCCGCGCGGTTGTAGACATCGGATGCGGGTATGGAACAGCTCGAATTAAAATGGCCGACTATACCGACCGCTCCTTCGTTAACAATCTTGTTAGCCACCGACACTGCCTGCTTAGGGTCGGCCGCGTCATCTCCTACTATTATCTCTATCTTCTTGCCAAGTACGCCGCCCTTGCTGTTCCATTCCTCCATCGCAATAGTGACTCCATTTTTGAAGTCTGTACCCATTTTTGCCTGAGCGCCCGTCATCGGCCCGGCGATCCCGACCTTAATCACATCCTCTTTCTTTTTACAGCCTGAAAATAAAATTGCCAATGATAAAACCACTGTCAAAAAAATGATAAATCGCCTCATTCCCTAACCTCCTTTATTAAACCCAAATTGAGCGATTCTCCCGCATCACATGGATAGCAGGTATGCCGAAAAGCCTTTAGTCCCCGCACTTTAAAACTACAATCTCTTTCCCGTCATCTACAACTGTGGTTACTTATTAAGTAAGGCATATGTAATCTTTCGATAAACCGGCAGCCAACACTTACTAAAGGCTTTGAGGCGTGCCTGCTATCCATGAATCTGCGATAAAAATTTTTCTGCATTCTCTTTCAAATCCCCTTTTAGAAGCCCTGATGATGCGGCAACCCCATAACACCCGGTTTCAAACACCGACTTTACATTGTCCGCATTTATGCCGCCTATCGCAATCACAGGGATATTTACCGATTGCTTTACTTTTCTGAGGCCATCGAGTCCTTGTAAGATTACATCCTCTTTCGTAGCAGTACGGAAAATGGAGCCGAAGCCTATATAATCGGCGCCCTCTTT
>JACREW010000260.1 GCA_016212685.1 Nitrospirota bacterium | reverse complement strand
CATGATTTCAATAACCTGCTTACAGGCATTTTGAACTGCATAGCCCTTTCTAAATCTCTTGCAGAACCTGAAGACAAAATATTCGAAAGCCTCGCCATGGCTGAGAAGGCATCGAGACTCGCAAAGGATTTAACACACCAGTTATTCACATTCGCAAAAATAGGGGAGCCGGTGAGAAAAATAACTTCTATCACAGAAATCATAAAAGATGCGGTCGGTCTTATGCCGAGTGATTTTAACGCAAAGTGTGAAATCTCGATACCTGATGACCTGCGGCTTGTCGAGGTCGATAGAGGGCAGATGAGCCGTGTATTCCACAATCTGGTTATCAATGCAAAGGAGGCCATGCCTCGCGGTGGAGTAATCAAGGTCAGCGCGGAAAATACCTCAGTCAGCGCAAGGGACGGACTCCCATTAAAAGAAGGCAGCTATATAAAAGTATCGATAAAAGATCGGGGTCACGGCATATCGAGAAAAAATCTGCAAAAGATATTCGACCCCTACTTTACGACCAAGCAAAGAGGAAACAGGAAAGGGACCGGCCTCGGCCTTGCGATATGTTATTCAATCATTAAAAACCACGATGGCCATATTACGGTGACATCGGAAGAAGGGGCCGGAACGACCTTCTGCATATACCTTCCTGCGCCTCCGGCATTATTCTGACAATCATGCATCAGCTTTCGCCGAATACCCTCCTGAATATATAATCCACGTTTCTCAGGTAATACTTAAGGTCGAAGATTTCCTCGATTTCATGATGTGAAAGATGTTTTGTTATGCCGGCGTCTTTTTGAAGGAGCGTCTTAAAGTTCGCGCCTTCTCTCCAGCTCTGCATGGCGTTTCTTTGCACAAGAGCGTATGCGTCTTCGCGGCTTATTCCCTTTTCCGTGAGCGCGAGCATGACCCTCTGAGAATTATAGAGGCCATGGCTTTTATCCATATTCGCCGCCATTCTTTCGGGATACACGTGCATGTCCTTGAGTATTCCCGCAAGCCTGTTCAGCATATAATCGACGAGTATGGCGCTGTCCGGGATTATCACCCTTTCCACGGACGAATGAGAGATGTCCCGCTCGTGCCATAAGGCGATGTTTTCGAGGGCAGCCGACGCATTGGAGCGCACAACCCGCGCGAGGCCTGAAAGGTTTTCGGATCCTACGGGATTCCTCTTATGCGGCATTGCCGATGAACCTTTCTGACCCGCGCTGAAAGGCTCTTCGGCCTCGAGAACTTCCGTCCTCTGAAGATGCCTTATCTCTACGGCTATTTTTTCTACGCATGCCGCTATTAAGGCGAGGGCGGTCATGTATTCCGCGTGTCTGTCCCTCTGAACGACCTGTGTCGCAACCGGCTCGGCTGCCAGTCCCAGCCTCCTGCATACCTTCTCTTCCAGTTCTGTCGGGATGTTGGAAAACGTGCCTACCGCCCCGGATAGTTTGCCTACGCTTATAGCCTCCCTTGCGGTCTCCATCCTTCTGAGGCTTCTCTTTGAGTCCTCGTACCATAAAGCGAACTTTAATCCGAAGGTCATGGGCTCGGCGTGAACGCCGTGGCTCCTGCCTATGCACGGCGTATCCTTGTATTTGAACGCCTGCGTTTTCAGGACGTTCATGAGTTCTTTGATATCTTTTATGATAATCACTGCGGCTTCTCTCATAAGCATGGAAAGGGCTGTATCTACAACATCGGATGACGTTAGCCCTTTATGCACAAACCGCGATTCAGGGCCTACGAACTCGGCCACGGAAGTGAGAAACGCTATTACGTCATGCTTTACCGTCCTTTCTATCTCGTCTATTCTCTCAATGTCGAACTTTGCTTTTTCCTTTATCACCTTAAGGGCATCCCGAGGGATTTCCCCCATTTCAGCCCATGCCTCGCATACGGCTATCTCGACATCAAGCCACTTCTGGAATCTGTTTTGAGGCTCCCAGAGCCTTCCCATCTCCGGCCTCGTATATCTCGATATCATAATGCCTCCAGTTAAATCTTTATAAGCCGTTCTATCTTAATCGAATCCCCCACAACTTTTCCAATGCCAAAGAGTCTGCCGTCAGAGTCTTTGAGCCTGATAAATCCCCCCTCACCCACTTTTAAATCCCCCCATCCCCCCTTTACTAAAGGGGGGATGGGGGGGATTACAGAATTCCCGTTTTGAGCCCTTTTAAAAGCATCCCCCTCTAATTTTATTTCCGGGAGATGCTTTAAAGCAGCATCTATAGAGCATAAAGACTCGGTTTTATGCGGTAGTTCGCTTATTAGGGCTGAATTCCCTATAGTAAAATTTCCTATCCTCGTTCTAATAAGCCCTGTCATATGCGCGCCTGCGCCGAGCGCCTCTCCGATGTCGTTACACAGCGAGCGCATATATGTCCCTTTTGAGCACGAAACCTTTATTGTCACCAACGGCGGCTCGAATGCGGATATTTCTACAGCGTTGATCATTACCTTTCTGGGCTTTCTCTCCACCTCTACGCCGGCTCTGGCTAACTTGTAGAGCGGTTTGCCGGAAACCTTTATTGCCGAATACATCGGCGGTATCTGTTCTATTTCGCCGGTAAATCTTTGAATTATCTTTTTAACGTCTTCTATTTTGAATTTCAAATTTGAAATTTCAAATTTTTTGGTCACCTTACCCTCGGAGTCGTATGTATCGGTGCTTTCTCCGAGTTTCATTATCATGATGTATTCCTTGTCAAGGCCGGAAAGAAATGGCGCTATCTTTGTCGCTTCATTGGTGCATACCAAAAGCAATCCCGTAGCTATAGGGTCGAGGGTTCCCGCATGCCCTGCCTTTCGCACTTTTAACAATTTTTTTACGGCGGTAACGGCATCGTGAGAAGTAATACCGTAATCCTTGTTGAGATTAATCACTATATTCATTGTCGACTACTTGGCAGATGGAGAGGACTCTGTTTGAAACTGATAAAGTTTGATCTTTTGACCTATTCCTTTTAATTCTACAAAAACCATAAAGCTGTACTCCGCCGGGCGCGTATGGTCGCCCGCTTTTCTTGCGAGCGACAGGTTAAGCACCCAACATTGTTCTGAGTATACGGTGCCGATTGAAGCATCCCTCAGACCCATCTTTGAATCATGCCAAAAATTTGCGTTAACAGATATTTTTTTTGTTATTTCCGATGTAATCCCAAAATTGGAATAATATTTTTCATCCGCATTAGAGTATCTTTCCCCGAATGATAATGATGTTTTTTCCATTACCTTAACATTAAAGGAAGAGTTAACTGTATCTACGCGTCCTGTATTTGAGTTATATGAAGTGTCAAAGTTTAAACTAAAAGGATTGACCGGCTCTGCCCTTCCTGTTTTTGGATTATATACCGTGCCAAAAGAACTGCTCAGGGATGCATTTAAAGTAGTAGGAGAAACCGGTCTGTCCCCTGCATTGAAATCCAAAGGCTGCGCTATGCCTGCTGTCAGCGAGAAATCTTTAAATGAAAGACTGTTATGGAGGGCTAACTGCGCGACTGAAGTCCTGTTAAAAAGTTCTATAGAATCAAAAGTCGGCGGAGTGTATGTCTTGGGGATAAAAGTGTAAGAAAGAGAAGGTTCTATAATATGACTAAACGATTCATATTTTTTCATAAACCTTGTCAGCGCATTTGCCCTATACTCAAAGGTCTCCCTATGCGGGGATGATTTGTAAGACGGCGCCTTTTCAAGATTATAAGCGGTTTCTCTTAAGGAAAGGGATTGGAATATAGGCACTGTTTCTCCAAAAGAATACGATACTGTAGGGTTGATATCCAAACGCTGGCCCCGAGGCTCACTTTGCCGATAAAAATTTGTGACGCTCGAATTCATTGTGAACATAAGGGGTCCTATGTTTGTAGGATTGACCACATAGCCTAATTCCGGCAATCGCTTGGGTACGGCAGTATGTCCTTCTTTAAGATCTATCCATTGCTGGCCTAAGAGGTAGAGACGGCCGTCAGGAAGCGGCGCAGAAATTTCTCCTGTAGACTGCAGAAACCTCTGAATCCTCGAATCCCTTCTCCGTATATCTTCTTTGGAAATAAAATCTTCGCGGTAAAAATCTTTGCGATTTACATAATTTATATCCACAAAACCTTCTATATCGCCTATACGGTGCTCATGCATTCCCCTAAATGCGACAAAATCTTTTTTCAGTTTTGTATCCGACAGGTGATATGCGTACCATTTCCCTCTGTCATCGAAATCAAGGTATCTGTATTCCAAACCCTTTCCGACACCGCGCTTGGTATAGTAATCGAGGTAAAAGGTTGCGTCTTTATTGTCGTCTATCGCCCAGAAAAAAGCAGGACTGAACTGAAAGCCTTTCTGGGAGCTGTTGCCTATCATCGGGAATAGGAATCCCGTTTCGCGCTCTGTCTTTACAGGCGCCCATGCGTATGGAGAATATAAGACAGGCACCCCTTTAATCTGATACGTAACATCACGCGCGGTGAACTTTTTACCTACAACGATATCCACGTCCGACCCCTTAAAACACCAGTCGGGTTTTGAAGATTCATCCGAATCGCATGTGGTAAAGGTTGCTACAGTCGCGTAATAATGGTCTTCCTTTATCTTCCGCATGTTTTCGCCGTTAAGCCAGTAGTTGCCTTTTTTGAAAAAGATGAGGGCATTGTAAAGCTTGCCTGTCTTGGAATCGAGGTTTAAGTCAGCCCTCTCGGTATTTATGAATGTATCATCATCTTCGTACTGCACATTCCCCGACAATTCCGTATCCGAGGTCTTTTTATAAAGAACAGCCCTATCGGCGTTTATAATAACTCCGTCTTTCTCTATACGAACATTGCCTATTGCCACATACTTATCTTCTTCCGGAAAATGCTCCATATGATCTGCGGTGATCGTGGTAGCCCATGCAAAAGACAAGTAATAAGTAAGAAGTAGGAAATAAGAAGCGAAAAAAATAAAAAATAATAATTTTCTATTTTTTAGTTCCCACTTCCTATTTCCTACTTCCCACTTATTCATACCGTTTCCCTCAAGCCGGCGAGAATCGGCTTTTCTCCCAGCATCTCCATAGCCTCCCCGATTGTATAAAAAGAACCGGTGATGAGAATGATTGAACCGGTGAATGGGTGAATGGGTGAATGGGTGAAGTGATTATTTTTTATCTCCGATTCACAGCATTTCTTTGCCATATCAATCGCTTCTTTAACCGAATTTGCGATTGCTGAATCGTATCCCATCTCTGATGCATATCCTGCGAGGGTTTTTGGGGACGCCGCCCTTCCGTAGTTAGGAGCGGTAAATATTATCTCGGAAACAAGCGGCAAGAGAGGGGAAAGAATGCCTGCTATATCTTTGTCGGACATTACGCCCATTATTAGTATAATCCTATAATCGCTGAGATGTCTCTTTATGAAATCCGACAGCGCTGATGCCGCATCCGGATTGTGTGCTCCATCGATCATGATCATCGGGTCGTTACTCACCACT
>JACREW010000015.1 GCA_016212685.1 Nitrospirota bacterium | reverse complement strand
GACTGGGTTCCTGCGCATTTTCCGAAGGATGCGCATGGTCTCGGCTTTTTTGACGGCACATGCCTTTACGAGCATGAAGATCCTAAAAAGGGAGAACATAAGGAGTGGGGCACGCTGGTATTCAATTACGGCAGACGCGAAGTTGCCAACTATCTTATTTCCAATGCTATCTTCTGGCTCGATAAATACCATATAGATGGACTGCGCGTAGATGCGGTTGCGTCCATGCTGTATCTCGATTACTCAAGAGAGCAGGGCGAGTGGATACCGAATATATACGGCGGCAATGAAAATCTTGAAGCCGTGGCTTTCGTAAAGAGATTCAACGAAGTCGTCCATCAATATCATCCGGGAGTGCTCACGATAGCCGAGGAATCGACGTCATGGCCTGCGGTTTCGAGACCTACATATGTGGGCGGTCTCGGTTTCAGCATGAAGTGGAATATGGGCTGGATGCATGATACTATAGAATATTTTTCAAAAGACCCCATGTACAGAAAATATCACACGAATAATCTTACCTTCAGCATGCTTTATGCATTTACGGAAAACTTTATCCTGCCTTTTTCCCACGACGAGGTTGTTCACGGCAAAAGGTCCATGCTCGATAAAATGTCCGGCGATATGTGGCAGAAATTCGCCGGCCTGAGGACGCTTTACGGGTATATGTATGGACATCCCGGAAAGAAACTTCTGTTCATGGGTTCAGAATTCGGCCAGTGGAGCGAATGGAATTCCGCGGAGAGCCTCGATTGGCATCTATTGGAATATGAGCCCCATCAGAGGCTGCATAGGTTTGTCCGGGATTTGAACGAAGTTTATAAGTCGGAGCCGGCCATGCATGAGGTTGACTCCGAATGGTACGGATTTGAATGGATAGATTTTAATGATTCCGACAGCAGCGTTATTTCATTTATAAGAAGGGCGAAAAACCCTGACGATTTTCTCGTCTTTGTTTTCAATCTTACGCCTGTGCCGAGGTTCGGATACAGAGTAGGGGTTCCTAACGGCGGATTTTACCGTGAAATCCTGAACAGCGATTCGGAGATATACTGGGGCGGCAACTTAGGAAACGCCGGCGGCGTCTATGCCGGCGATGTGCCGTGCCATAAAAGACAATTTTCATTGAACCTAACCCTGCCGCCTTTGTCGGTTCTGATATTGAAGCCCGACAATTAATTTTGAATGCATTTATATAATAGGAACGGGGACAGCCCCGAATCTACGGCTATGCCCGTAATTCTGGGACAGTCCCCTAAAGTCTTTACAGGATATTTTGGGTTGACACTATTCATTTTAGCTGATAGTCTTTCTGTAGATAAGACAAAGGAGGTTTGGTATGAGTAGAGATGAAAACACGGCATTAGTCGCGCTTTTTTCATTCCTTGCGGGCGGGCTTGTGGGAGCTGGGGTCGCCCTTCTTCTGGCGCCGCAGTCTGGTAAAAAGACGAGAAAGCAGATACGTGAATTTGCGGACGACGTGAAAGAACAGGCATCTGAATACGCGGAGAAGGTGAAAGAGAAAGTGTTTTAAGGCCGGACAAGAGGCGGTTGTTACCTCTTGCCCATCTTTATAAGACTCTCCTTGTAGACTTTATAAAACCGGTCATTATCCGGAATTGATTTTTTGAGGATGTTTTTAAGGTTCGGCAGGTCGCTTTCATTGACGACCGCATTCGCGCTTTTCGCAAAGGCCGTCATGTTGTCCAGAGTTTTCATATCCTTGCCTATAAGCGCAAGGAAGATGTGCCGCCTTGTCGCCATCGGCATATGCTGGAAATGTTTCAAAACTTCATTGTTCTCCGGAGAGGCGCCTCCGAATTTTTCGTTTAGTACAATGACGTCGTACCGGTTGAATCGAACCTTATCAAAACTATCCGCAGCGCTGCTTGCAATCTCGACATTGTATTTAAGCTCTCCGAGCGCGGATATTATTGCCTTTTGATATTCAGGATTGTCTTCGCACACCATTGCGGTCTTTAATTCTTCCTCATACTCCTCTGTGTGCGGCATATTGTGTTCGTCCATAATTCACCTCACTTTATCTTGATTTTTTTACCGTAGTCCGCATCCATCTTCAGCCCTTCTATGTCCGTTGTCTTTTCTCCCTTGGTCTGTTTCAGCATGTCGATACCTCTGCCTACAATAGGCTTTTTGGAGGCGTAGGCCAGGGCAGTCTCCTCTGTTATTACGCCTTCTTCGTACAGTTTGAGTATGGCCTTGTCGAAGGTCTGCATGCCGTAGGCGTCTCCGGCCTCTATAATATCGTAGAAGGTCTTACCTTCGGCTTCTCCGTTCAGGATCGATTCTTTTACCCTCAGATTTGTCTTCATTATCTCTATTACAGCTACTCTCCCACCCCCGACTTTCGGCAGAAGCCTCTGGCTTACTATCCACCTGATAGTATCGGCGAGCCTTATGCGTATCTGTTTTTCCTCTTCCTGTTCGAACATGCCGACTATCCTGTTGATGGTCTGTCCGGCGTCTATTGTATGGAGGGTGGAGAGAACTAAATGACCGGTCTCTGCCGCGGACATGCCGATCTCCACCGTTTCCCTGTCTCTCATTTCTCCGACGAGGATTACCTTCGGAGCCTGACGCAGGGCGGCCCTCAGGCCGCTTGCGAAAGTGTCGAAATCGATGCCCATCTCACGCTGGTTAAAAGTGGCTTTAATATGAGGATGAGCGAACTCCACCGGATCTTCGAGCGTAAGGACATGAACGGATTTATTTTCGTTTATCAGTCTTAAGACGGCTGCCAGCGTGGATGATTTACCGCTTCCTGTAGCGCCTGTAACCAGAACCATGCCGTTCTTTTCCTCCGCTATTCCAGAGAGCACCTCAGGCACTTTTAAATCCGCAATGGTCGGGATAACGGTAGATAATTTTCTCATAACGATAGAGTACGAACTGCGCTGCGAAAATATGTTTACCCTGAATCTCGCCTTGTCCGGGAGATGATAGGACGAGTCGCAAGAGCCTTCTTTGATCAGGTTCTCTGTGAGGCGGCGGTCGGAGTTTATAAGGTTCATTGCAAATATCTCGGTTTGAAACGGCGTCAGCGCATCGAACGGTATTTTTTCAAACGGCACAGGCACAAGCTGTCCGGATGATTCGACTTGAGCCGCCTTGCCCACGGTAAAATTGAGGTCAGAGACATTGTCGTGGCTGTCGAGCATGGTTGTCAGCATATAATCTATTTCCGGCCTTCTCATAAATCCTCCTCCTTTAAAATAACGCCCCCTCTAACTCCCCCTCTTAAAATAAGAGGGGGAGGGGGGAGTTAAAACTCCGGCGGCGGCGTTTTCAGGAACTGTACGAATTTCTGTTTGTCTATAGCCTTGTCGTATGCGTCTTCCGGGCTTATCCATTTCTTCATCAGGAGTTCCATGATCGCGTCGTCGAGGGTCTGCATGCCGTATTTTTTCCCTGTCTGCATCGTGGAAGGTATCTGGTGAGTCTTGGCCTCCCTTATCAATGCGCCTACCGCATAAGTGCATACCAGAATTTCGAGGGCCGCGCACCTGCCTTTTTTATCTATCCTTTTAAAGAGATTTTGCGCTATAACGCCCTTTAAGCTCTCTGAAAGCGTTGTTCTTATCTGCGCCTGCTGATTTGCCGGGAATACATCTACGACCCTGTCTACGGTTTTAGGAGCGTTAGTTGTGTGCAGGGTTCCGAACACAAGATGACCTGTCGATGCCGCCTCGAGCGCAAGCGAGATTGTTTCAAGGTCTCTCATTTCACCGACCAGGATAATGTCGGGGTCTTCGCGGAGCGCTCCCCTGAGCGCAGCGGCAAATGATCGCGTATGCGTTCCTAACTCCCTATGATTAACTATGCAGCCCTGGCTTTTATGAACGAATTCTATAGGGTCTTCTACGGTGATGATGTGGTCTTTGCGCATCTTGTTCGCGTAATCGATTATGGCTGCCAGCGTGGTGGATTTACCGCTTCCTGTCGGGCCTGTAACAAGCACAAGACCTTTGTTCAGCATTGCGAATTTCTTGCATACATCAGGCAGTCCTAACTGCTCCACCGATAATACATTGCTCGGTATTTGCCTGAAGACCGCAGCGACGCCATATTTCTGGAGAAAGAAGTTGGCGCGGTATCTTGCCAGACCGGGAATTTCATATCCGAAATCCACGTCTCCGGTCTCTTCAAATATTTTCACCTTGTCTTCAGGCGCGATCTCGTAAAGCATACCTTTCAACTCATCGTTTTCGAGCACTTTATACTCGACCCTCTCCATTTCTCCCCGTACTCTCAGTATAGGCTGCGAACCCGATACCAGGTGCAAGTCAGAGGCGCCCTGATCGTTCATCAGCTTAAAAAAAGCATCGATTTTTGCCATTGTTGTATCTCCTTTTTAGGACGGATAATCTTTAAATAACAATCAAAATCTATCAAACTATGGATATTTTGTCAAGATGTCAACCTTGCACAAAAGAGTTTCCGTCGTTTAGTATAAAAAGATGGTCGGCATTCTTAAAAAGATATTCGGAACAAAGAACGAGAGGGAGTTGAAGAGGCTGTTC
>JACREW010000254.1 GCA_016212685.1 Nitrospirota bacterium | reverse complement strand
TATTTTTGAACAGCCCTGCTCATTACCTCGAGGAAGTCGGTGCATACCTGATGTCCGAATCCCCTCGAACCGGTATGTATCATAACCGTTATTTGGTCTTTGAAAAGCCCGAGGGCATTTGCCGTCTTTTCATCATATATCTCATCCACATATTGCACTTCTAAAAAATGATTTCCTGATCCTAAAGTCCCCTGCTGAGCCCTGCCCCTTTCGTATGCCCTTTGGCTTATAATGGAAGGATCCGCCCCATCGAGACAGCCTCCCGACTCTATCTTTTCGAGGTCGGACACATCGCCGAGCCCTTTCTCGAAAGCCCACCGCGCCCCTTTTAAAAGCAGTTTTTCTTCCTCGTCCGGGCCAAGCCTGATCTTTCCTTTTGATCCCACGCCTGAAGGAATTTCATTGTAAAGGGCATCAGCAAGCTCTTTAAGCCTCGGCACAAGCGTTTCTCTTTTCAGATTGCTCCTTAAAAGCCTCACCCCGCAGTTTATGTCGTACCCCACGCCGCCGGGAGATATTACTCCCTCTTTGATGTCAAAAGCGGCCACGCCCCCTATCGGAAAACCGTAACCGGTATGTATATCCGGCATTGCCATCGACGCGCCCACAATGCCCGGAAGAGTTGCGACGTTAGCCACCTGCTCAACAGAGCCTGATTCGAGATCTTTCTCCAAAACAGTGTCCACATAAATAACCCCGTTAGTCCTCATGCCCGGCTTGTAATCCTTCGGAACCTCCAGCCTGTTCTCATCTATCCTTTTAAGCCTTTCTATGGACACAATTCGCCTCCGTTAAATATCGAATATAACCTCAACTTCCCATTTATCGCCTGTTTTCTCAACTCTGATATTATGATATGTCGCCGCCTTAACCAGCAGCCTCCTCTCGTGCCTGTCGATATCGAATTCCTCGCCGTATATCTTCGCTTTCAGTTCATAACTCATACTAAGGACTTCATAAGTAAAGCCACATAAATCACCCTCCCCTTTATCCCCTCCCCTCAAGGGAGGGGCAATATTATTCCCCTCTCCCCCGGCGGGAGAGGGCGAGGGTGAGGGGGCTTTACTTATGGTCTTATTAGTAACTCCAAACTTTAAACTCATCACTTCTATTCTATTGCCGATAAACCCATATGTGTCGAACCGGAATATCAATTCATTAAGAAACGAGACCAACAGCCCTTCTATCGAATCGCTCTTTACCTCTATGCCTATCTCTTGTCTCTCATTAATATTCCCGATGTCCGTAATCAGGCTGTACATTCCCATTCCCGCATTTGCAAAAGCCTCTTCGCAGGTTTTTCCATATGCCTTTATTCCCGCATCTCCGGATATATCGAGGACTTCGTATTGCATATAAAAATGATAACATACAACTGCGCATATTATTCGGTAATTTCAATCTGCATCTATTTCAGATATAATTAGTTATGCAAAACAAAGACAAAGACAAAACAGAAGAAGAATTAATAGAAGAACTAACAAGATATAAAAGACTCCTTGAGGCGGTGACAGACTATATCTATACCGTAAGAGTTGAAAATGGTCGTGTGGTTTCAACAACCCATGGTCCAAATTGTATAAGGATAACCGGGTACTCGCCGGAGGAATACGAAGAAAATCCATTGCTATGGTATCAGATGATTTATGAAGAAGACAAAAATGCCGTTTTAGAGCAAGCCTCTAAAGTAGTTTCCGGAAAACCTGCTCCGTTCCTTGAACACCGTATTATCCATAAAGACGGTTCCATCCGCTGGGTGAGAAACACACCTGTCCTTCGATACAATGAACATGGACAATTTATCGGTTACGACGGATTGATTTCAGACATCACCGAACGGAAAATGATAGAAGAAAAACTCGTAGAACTTGCTGAAAAAGACCCGTTAACAAACATCTACAACAGAAGAAAATTTTATAATTTCTTGGAAGATGAGATAGAAAGGGCAAAAAGATACAAAAGACCCCTGTCATTAATAATGTTTGATATAGACTACTTTAAGAAAGTAAATGATATGCACGGACATAATGTGGGAGACAGGGTTCTAATCATGATAGCCGATATTGTAGCTGCAAATATAAGAAGGATAGATGTGTTTGGAAGATTAGGCGGAGAGGAGTTTGGAATACTTGTCTCCGACACGGCGATTGAAGGCTCTAAGGCATTGGCGGAAAAGGTAAAGGGAAAAATAGAAAGTCATAACTTTGATGTTGCAGGAAAGGTTACAATAAGCATTGGGGTGACGGAATATAAAGATGATGACACTTCGGATAGCTTTTTAAAAAGAGTGGATGATGCCCTTTACATGGCTAAAGACAAAGGAAGAAATAGGGTTGAAGTGGTATAATGCATACCTTTACAGTCCAGGCTATTGAAAAACTCTTTGGGGACAGATTCTCCTCAGTTGCAGAGGTGCATCTCCTATGGAAAGGCAATGAATCCTTTACAACTATCTTTGACGCAATCAAAAAAGCAGAAAAATTTATATGCCTCGAATTCTATATATTCAGAAACGACGAGACCGGCAACGAACTCGCGGAAATGCTGAAACAGAAGAGCAAGGAAGGCGTTAAAGTATACCTGCTGTACGATCACTTCGGCTCATTCGGCACGCCTTCCGAATTCTGGAAAGACTTAAAAAATACGGGCATAAAAATAATGGCATCGCACCCTTTCAAGTGGACGAATCCATGTTATTACATCCACAGGGATCACAAAAAACTGATCATAATAGACGGCCAAAAGGCATTTGCCGGAGGACTGAATATCGCCAACGAATACAGCGGCTTTCACCTGAGGCGCAAGGGCAGGACATGGCGCGATACAGGCGTAATGCTCCAGGGCCCGATAGTAGGAGAGCTTTTTGATATATTCAAGAAAAGCTGGCGCATATGGAGAGGAGAACCCATCGCCATTTCAAATCTCAAATTTCAAATTTCAAATTTCAAGGAAACAATCCCTGCCATCCCGATCTTTGTAAGCTCTGCGCGCGGACGCAGAAGGATGAGGAGGCTTCTCTATTACAGCATCAACCATTCTAAAGAGAGCATATCGTTGACTACCGCATACTTCACCCCGAGCAGGAGAATGGTCGAAACCATGGAGAACGCCGTTAATCGCGGTGTAAAGGTCAGACTGCTTGTGCCGGGCGACAGCGACGTTCCTGCCGCGTCATACGCGGGAAAGGCGTTCTTTTCAAGGCTTTTAAAGGCGGGCGTTGAAATATACACCTATACCGGCGAGATACTCCATGCAAAGACAAACATCTCGATGACTACAGCATATTTCATCCCGAGCCGCCGTATGGCCGATACACTTGAAAATGCGGTAAAGCGCGGGGTCAGGGTCAGCCTGCTCGTGCCGGGCAAAAGCGATGTGCCTGCGGCATCTTATGCGGGGAGGGCTTTTTTTGCGAGGCTGCTG